>CAZHWV010000014.1:0-48674 GCA_964536185.1 uncultured Anaerolinea sp.
AAAGTGTTGGCTTTTTTAATCCTGCGGCATCCGCGACTTCCTGCACGCCAACCGCATCGTATCCACGCGCAGTGAATAACTGAAGTGCGCAAGCCAGCAGGCGGGAGCGGTTATCTTCCATACAGCCTAGTGTACCACTCGGTACACTAGGCTGTCAAGGAATTGGGCTAACTGGAACTGGGCAGGTCTTTTATCCCACGATTGCGGTTGGAATTAAGTCAGCGTGGCGGTGACCTTGACCGTTTTGGTTCCGCTGGGGGGCAAGCTGATCAGTTTGCCGGGGACGGGCAGGCCGTCGACTTGCAAGTGGATTTCGTTGCCGGGGCCTTCACGCTTAACAGATAGTTCGTATCTGACTCCGCGGAATTCCCTGACCGCCTCAAATTCGTTCCAGGTGGGCGGGATCACTGGTGAAATCTCCAGCCCCTGGTAGGTTGGCTGGAGGCCCAGAATGGCCTGGGTAATGGCGACATAATTCCAGGCCGCGGTGCCGCTTAACCAGGAATTCTTGGCTTCACCGTGACTGGGCGCATCGCGACCAGCGATCGTCTGGGCATACACATACGGTTCGCAGCGGTGTAAGTCGCTGAGCGCTTCGCGGGCGGATGGGTTGATGCGCAGATAATAATCGTGGGCCTTGTCTCCGCGCCCGATGCGGGTCTCGGCGATCATGATCCAGGGGTTGGTATGGCAGAAAATGGAGGCGTTTTCCTTATAGCCAGGTGGGTAAGAGGAGATTTCGCCCAGGTGAAGATAATATTTGCTGAAGGCGGGCTGCAGGAGCAGGATGCCGTGTTTGGTGGCCAACATTTTACCCACAGAGTCGAGGGCTTTGATTGCGCGACCGTCTTCGAGGCCTAATCCGGCGAGGATGCAAATTCCCTGGGGCTCGATGAATATCTTGCCCTCAGCATTTTCTTTTGAACCGAGCATTTTCCCTGAGTCGTCGTAGGCGCGGCGGAACCAGGCGCCATCCCAGCCTGATTTCCAGATGGCCGCCTCCATTTGGTTGGCGGCATCTGTGTAGTAGCTGGCTGGTTTAAGCTCAGACGTTGCGTTCAACTTCTCTAAGGCGGGCGAGAATGTGCGCAGGGCGGCCATTTCTTTGCAGGCCAGGATGAACAGGCCAGCGATGAACACGCTTTCGGCCACCTGGCCGTTCTTATTGGTGGTGGTTTGAAAGGACTGCCCGGGGGTATCGGAGAAGCAGTTCAGATTCAGACAGTCATTCCAATCAGCCTGGCCGATGAGCGGCAGGTTATGCGGGCCGAGCCGGTCGAGGCTGTATTGGATAGAACGTTCGAGATGATCGTAGAGCGGCTTTTGGCTGCCCGCTTCGTTTTCATATTGAACCGGGGCTGCGAGAATCGACCAATCGCCGGTCTCCTTGAGATAGGCGGCCACGCCGAGCACCAACCAGGCTGGGTCATCGTTAAAACCGGAACCGACGTCGTGATTTCCACGCTTGGTCAGCGGCTGGTATTGGTGGAAAGCGCCGCCATTTTTGAGCTGGGTGGCGGCCAGATCTAGAATGCGTTCGCGGGCGCGTGCGGGGATGATATGCACGAAGCCGAGCAAATCTTGATTGGAGTCGCGAAAGCCCATACCGCGGCCAATACCGCTTTCAAAATAGGACGCGGAGCGACTCATGTTGAAGGTGACCATGCATTGATAAGCATTCCAGATGTTGACCATGCGGTTGGTATGGTCATCCGGGGTGGTTACCTGCAATTTCCCCAGCAGCGTATCCCAATGGGTTTTCAGGGCGGCAAAGGCGCGTTCGACATTTGCGGGTTTAAGATATTTGGCGATGACTGGCAGGACGGTCTTTTTGTTGATCACCTGCGAATCTGGCGGATCAAACTTGGCATCCTGGGGGTTTTCATGGTAACCGAGGATGAAAATTACCTTTTTATGCGCGCCTGGTTCCATCTGGATGCGGACATGATGGGAACCGATTGGCTGCCAGCCATGGGCTTCAGATTCTCCCGAAATGCCTTTCTCAACCACGAGCGGGGCGTCCCAGCCGCGATAAGGGCCGAGGAAGGCTTCGCGTTGGGTATCGTAGCCGTCCAGCTTTTCAGAGCAGGCGAAGTAGGCAAAGTGGTCGCGTCTTTCGCGGTATTCGGTCTTGTGGTAGATGACGCCGTCGATGATTTCCATCTCTCCGGTGGAGAAGTTGCGCTGAAAGTTGGTCGCGTCGTCGTTGGCGTCCCACAGGCAAAACTCAATCGCCGAGAAGATGGATATATCCGCGGGTTTGTCGCGGCGGTTGGTGAGGGTCAATTCCCAAATTTCAAGATTTTCGCCGAGAGGCACAAAGTAGCGAGTCTGGGCTTCGATCTTGTGGGCCAGAGAGCGAATGGTGGTGTAGCCCTGACCATGACGACATTCGTACTCATCCAGCTTGTCGCGGGTGGGCATCCAGGTTGGCGACCAATAGGGGCGTGAAATATTCCCTTTTTTGCCGGCGTCGTTATCTCGCAGATAAATATAACGTCCACCCATGTCGATGGGAGCGTTATTGTAGCGATAACGCGTTAGGCGGCGCAGGCGAGCGTCTTTATAGAAAGAATAGCCTCCGGCGGTATTGGAAATTAAGCCGAAATATTCCTCGCAGCCCAGGTAATTGATCCAGGGCAGAGGAGTATCAGGGCGTTCGATAACGTATTCGCGAGTTGTGTCGTCAAAGTGACCGTAGCGCATTGGGTTTTCTTTATTTCCTTTCGACGGGTCGGGGTGGAGCCAATAAAATTGCAAAATCAGACAGGTGGGTGACGTGGACAAGGGCCAAGACTTCATCATTGGCTTCGAGAACAGTATTTCCGTGAGGAATGATCAACTTGTGGCTGCGGATGACGGCGACGATATTGCATTCATTCGGGATGTCCAGGTCTTTGAGGGCTTTGCCACAGGCGATGGCAGTCGGATAGACCTTTTCCTCGACCAGGGAATATTCACCGCGTTTCAATTTGAGCAGGGTCATCATATCGCCCAGGGACATTTCCTCAGCGACAAGATGGGCAAGGATGTCGGCCTGATTCAAGGCAACGTCAACTCCCATTTCATTGGTGAAGAGCCAGGCGTTTTTGGGGTTATTGACGCGGGCAATAATACGGGGCACGTTGAACTCGAATCGCGCCAGCGAGGTAATGACCAGGTTGGTTTCATCGCTGCCGGTTACCGCCGCCAATACCAGGGCTTTATCGATCCCGGCTTGTTCGAGAATGGTGGGAGAACTTCCGTCTCCGGCGATAATGATTTCTGGGGGAAGCTCAGAGCCGAGCTTTTCGAGCAGGGCTGGGCGTTCTTCAATTACTCTAACCGTGTGCTTGCCTTCCAAAAGAATTTTGGCCAGGTGCGAACCAGTATTGCCGCCGCCAACGATAATCACATACATGGTTTATCTCCTCACAGTCCCAGCATGGTTTGCAGGCGAGTAAATGCAGAAGATTGTACTGCAAGATGAATAAGATCGCCTTCGCGGAATTCTGTGCCGGCGCTGGGCAGGAAGGCCTTCTGATCGCGGGTGATGGCGACAACGTTAAATTCGCCGGGCACTGTTAAATCGCGCACGGTGCGTCCGGCCAGGCTGAAGGTCACTTCAGTGGCAATGATCGACACCTCACCATGTCCAAAATTATGGATTATATCCATGTCAGAGTGCGTGACCAACTCGTAAATGCGCTCTGCGCCCATGGTGGTGGTGGATATTGTTTTTAATCCGAGGCGCTGGTAAATTTCAGCCCGGCGCGGATCAAAAAGGCGCGCTACCACGCTTGGAACCTTGAATATGTTTTTGGCAATGCGCGCGCCGACGATGTTGGCGTTATCCGTCGAACTGGCGGCGATGAAGGCATCTGCTTTTTTTATTCCGGCGGCGACCAAAACACTCTCGTCAAATCCGAGGCCATTTACGATCCGCCCTTTGAAGCCGGGACCCAGGCGGCTGACTGCATCCAGGTCACGATGGTCAATGACGGTTACGTCGTGACCCCGTTCAGCCAACAACAGGCTGACCTGTGAGCCAACACGTCCACAACCCATAACGATAATTTTCATCGTACCGTCCTCCTTTTGGTTTATGTTGTCTGGTGGGAGCGAGATTCCATTTTGCGCACGAATTGTTTGCGGATCCATTCCAGGCTGTAGAGGGTTAAAGGAAATAAAAGCAAGCCCAGCCAGTAGCGATAAGGGATGAAGATATGATCGAAATTTCTTGCCAGGATTTCGTAATTGACAATCGACCAAATGCCAATTAATTCGACCAGGACGCCAAAAAGGAGATAACGGTTACCGAACCAGCCCAGGCGGGTGTTGCGGGTTTTTTCGGAGCGACAGGCAAAAGCGTTTCCAACCTGGGCCAGGACCACGCCAGCATGGAAGACGGTAACAGCCATCCCTTGCACTTGAGGCTGGGCCAGGACCAACGAAAAAAATGGTGGGAAAGGTAAGGGAGGGATAGGCAGGTTTAACAGGCTCCAGTTCCCCGAAAATAGGTAAACGGAGAAAAATCCGATATAGCAAAGCACGGCCTCGATCATGCCGAGCCAGAGAAACGAGCGCACCAGCAGACCGTTATCGATCAGCGGGGTTCCGCGCGGGCGCGGTGGATGCAGCATCACATCAGGTTCAGGTTTTTCCATACCAAGGGCCAGGGCAGGGAAAAGGTCAGTACCAAGGTCAATGGCAATAATCTGGCGCACCTTGAGCGCCAGGGGTATCTGGGTAAAACTGGCGGTAACCACGAAGGGCATTATTTCTGGTACGTTACTGGAGAAAATGTAGGTGATAAACTTGCGAATATTGTCATAGATAGCGCGACCTTCCTCAATCGCAGCCACTATAGCGCCAAAGTTATCATCGGTCAGGATGATATCGGCCGCTTCTTTGGCGACATCCGTGCCAACCAGGCCCATCGCAATTCCGACGTCGGCTTTGCGCAGCGCCGGGGCATCGTTAACGCCGTCCCCGGTCACTGCCACCACGTCACCGCGGGCCTGGAAGGCAGAAACCAGGCGCATTTTGTGTTCAGGGGCCATTCTGGCCAAAAGGACTTCATTTTCGAGAGCCTTTTGCAAGTCGCTATCGCTCATGTCGTCGATTTCTGCGCCGGTGATAATCCGCGGATTGGAGGTGTTGAGCATACCCACGCGACGCGCCAGTGATTCTGCCGTCAGCCCGTAATCGCCGGTGATCATGACAATCCGGATGCCCGCCAGCCGGCAGGACTTGATGGCAGCTTCCACTTCCGGTCGGGGTGGATCCATCATAGCGATTAATCCAAGAAAAATTAAATCACGCTCGATGGCTTCGGCTAAATAAGGCCCGGATTTGGTGGGTAATTCGCGACGGGCCACGGCCAGCACGCGCAGAGCGTTGCGGGCATAGTCATCGTTTGCAGCCATAATTTCATTCCGGAGATCATTATCGAGATCAATGACCTGGTCGTTTAGCTGGATGCAAGTGCAAAGCTGGAGCACTTCGCGGGGTGCGCCTTTGACAAAGGCAAATTCCTCATGCAATCCACGGTGGATGGTGGTCATGCGTTTACGGCGCGCGTCAAAAGGGATTTCGTGAACGCGCGGATAGAGAATGCCAAGCGCCTTTTCGTTGATATCCGCCTTGAGCGCAGCGACTTTCATGGCGGCTTCGGTCTGGTCGCCCAGACTGGTCCAGGTGGGGTGTTCTGCAGAGGGCGGGTTGAGGCGGGCATTGTTACAGCAGGCAGCCGCTTCAAGCAAAGCCAGCAGGCTTTCTTCCCAGGGTTGGTCAGTTGGCGCAGGGTTAAAACTGCCTTTTGGCTCGTAGCCTACACCAGAAACCTTAATTTTTTGTTGTGAAGTCCAGATTTCGCGGACTGTCATCTGGTTTTGGGTAAGGGTTCCACTTTTGTCGGTGCAGATGACAGAAACGGTACCGAGAGTCTCGACAATCGTCAGCTTTTTGGCCAACACCCCTTTGGAAGCCAGTCTTTGGGCGGCGGCAGCCAGGGAGAGGGTCAGGGTGGCCGGTAAGCCTTCCGGGATGGTGGCGACGATGATGCCGAGGGTGAATAAAAATAATTGTTCCAAACTGAGCCCGAGATCCGTTGTGTAACCGACAACAAAGACAACGGCACCAATACCCAAGGCGATCAGTGTGATTACGCGGGTGACCTGCCGTAATTCTATTTGGAAAGGGCTGGGTTCTTCCTGGATGGACTGAGTCAGTTTGGCAATTCGACCAAACTGGGTCAGCATTCCCGTGCCGTAAACAACGGCCAGACCTGTTCCAGAAGCGACAGACGTGCCCGCAAAGATCAGGTTAGGCTGATCCAATTCACTGATGCCCTGTTGATAAGATGCGTCAGCCAGCTTGCGGGCGGGGATGGATTCTCCGGTCAAGGTGGAGTTGTTGGTGCGCAATCCGAATTCTTCGACAACGCGCGCATCAGCCGGGATGTTGTCGCCTTCTGCCAGGATCAAGACATCGCCTGGGACCATATTCCTGGCCGGGATATGTTCATCTTTGCCATCGCGTAAAACATGTGCGTAGGAGGGTAATACTTCTTGAAGTTTTTCGATGGCTTTTTCGGCTCGATATTGACGCCAAAACGAGAAAAATGCATTCACAAGAGTCAAAATAATAATGACCAGGCCGAGCACGGCATCCTTGGCAATGAAGGCCAGGAAAGCTGCGACAACGAGGATGCCAGCCTGAGGGTGCATAAAATAGCTGAGAAGTTTTAGCCAGCGAGGTTCGGTTTGCTGTTCTGATAGGCGGTTTTCCCCATAAAGGGATTGGCGCGCCTGGGCTTCGGCTGTGGATAGCCCTTCAGGCCCTGTTTCCAGCGCCTGATAAACATCCTGTACACGTAACGTGTAAATTGGTTCTGAAGCCATATTTAACGATAACAAGCGGGAGACTTTTTTTGTCTCCCGCTTGAATTTTTATCCTTGATGATCTTCTCCAGGGTGAGTTTCCTCTGGTGCGCCGTTCAATTTAAGTTCAGGACTGGGTTGCAAGTCGAGATATTGATCAAGAAAAGTATCTGATTCGTGGTCCAGGGCGCTTTCAAAATCGCCTGCAGTGACGGGCGGTTCAAAGCGCATTGGACGGCGCACGCCGAAAAACTCCCAAAAACGGGTGACGCCGATCAGGAGTTGGTAGCGATACTCCTGCACACGCAAGGACTGCCATTCGACGATATTGCCCATCTGGCCCTGGATGCGCGATTTGTCGCGGATGATGCGGTGGATGTCTTGTGGGTTGCGATAGCCGATGGGTGAAATCAGCAGGGCATGAGCCATCAAAATCAGAACAGAAAGGGAAATCAAAACTACCCAGCCCCCTTCTGACCATTTTCCTACGATTTGACCGACAAAAACAAGGGCAGCCAGCCCGGCGGCCACGGAGGCGCCTGCCACTCCCCAGGTGCGCATGCGACCTGTGGCGGTCTGTTTAATGTGTTCGCGAATGGCGAAACCCATGGCCATGATTGGCATAAAAACACCCACGCCGTAATAGGGGACTGCCACCCCGGTTTGGCCGCGCACAAGAAATTGAATGACAATCGCGGCAATCGCGGCTGCGGTAACCGGGCGGGTAAAGGTGCCCTTGGGATTGCGGTAGACAACTGATTCGGGAATTTCACCGATGGCCACATTTCGCCAGGCCATGGCTTGCAAATCCTGATAAGCGGTCATGGAAGCAGAGGCGAGTAGAGCGACGGCTAGAATCTGGTAAGTCCAGTAAAGAAGGGTTCCACCTGATCCGAATTGAGCAAACCCGATGAAGGCCAGGTTGCCGACCAGGGAGCGTCCAAGGGTGCCGTTGAATACATTAAAATGCAGGGCGAAATAGGTCAACAGGAGCGTGGTGGTGCCGCCATAGAATAAAAAGGAGGTTTGCACGACGCGCCCAATACCCGTTTTGCCACTGTAAAAATGCCACAACCAGTTTAACCGCGGCAAACGTCTTTTTCCCCACTTGACGAATTCTGGATCTTCATTGATTACGAACTGAAGTCCGTTTGACATAGCTTCGAGACCGCTCAAGGCTACCAGGCCTTTCATCGAGGCGGTCAGCATGTGATAAAAAGCAGTTGCAAGGGAGACGGACTCGACGGGGTCTGTGTAAGGGGCAGCCGGGACACCTTTAAATTTGGCCATGAATAAGCCAATTGCCATCGTGACGGTCATCAGTAAGAATATGCTCAACATCGTGAATACTATTTGGGCAGATTCGCCGCGTCCGCGAATGGTCAGATACCAGGTGATTACCACCAATGCTGCGCCGATCAAAAAATGCCAGAACCATGGGATTCCATACGAATCTGTGATCGAGAGTAACTGATCAACACCTGACAGCGTCGAGACAACGATGGTAAAAATATAATCCTGGATCAGGACGACGGCCACTACCAGGCTGAGGGTAGGGCCGAGATATCGCATTGCGGCTGTGAAAGAGCCACCGCCTTCGTTGAAGACTCCCAGTGAGTACATGTAGAGGGCGCCAAAGATGATATTTGCCAGCGCAATAAAAGCTACTGCCACATAGCCATATTGTTGCAGACCGTAAGGATGCAAGGCGCTCATCATTTCACCGGTGGCATAAAAATAGGAGGTGAAGTAATCGACTCCAAAGAGCGCTACTGCGGCCAACAAACCAACCTGCCCGGCGCCATGGATGCTGGCGTCCTCTTGTTTTTCGCGTGGGGCGATACGGTAGGCTATATAAAAAAATGCAGCTAATAACAAAATTGAAAACAACATAGTTTGAGCCCTGTGATCTTTAGGATGTGCGAACCGGAACCAGCGCTGTGAAATGAGGCGTTAAGCCTGGTAGAAGGCGTCCTCAAGCATTTGCAAGCCTGCCATCAGGTGTTTGCGCGTGGACGGATTGAAGCGAGTATCCTGAATGCGCTTGGCGGCTTCTTCGCGGGCTGCGCGGACCACAAAGGCCGGTATGAACATGATTCGACCAGCGGGGATGACTTCAAAGCTAGTAATGTTAATTCTTAGTTCTTGATCATCAAAATAAGGCAGGCTCAGGCTTAAGCCACGATTCAATGTCCCCGATTTGGCGCGCTCCTGGATAGTATGAATAATATCCAGGGTTTTGAAACGAGCCAGCGCGCGTCCCTGGTTGATCAATTGCCCAAGCATGCCATAGCGCTTTTTCTGGTATTCTTCATCGGCAATAATATATGGTGCGATGGAGGAGGCCGCGTGCAGGATGTCGACAAAGCGCTGCATCGAGGCCAGATTAGCCTCGGCTTCCTTGACTGATCCAACCAATAACTTGCCATGATCATCGAAGGAGATCCATTGCGGCAGGTAAAAGCGACGCGCCGCCGGGACGAAAGGCACGCGCAAGTCGCCGAGGCCCACCTCGGGTGTAACATCTACAGCGATGGCGTCACTGGCCTGAGTAATGGCTGATTCTGGTTCTAGGTCCTCGGTGGGGATCGTCGGAATATCGTCGCCTTCATCGGGACGGTAACTCACAGAACGTCCGGAAGGTAATAAGTTGTGTACCATATGAATGGCTGCCGCATAGCGCAACAGGCCAGCGCTGGTTGAAATCGCATGGTCTGGCGATTGCTCAAGCTCATTCAGCCGGTGGCGCAGGGCATCCTTCACATCCTGGCGCAATAAGCGATTTCTGAAGCTACCGATATTCTGTTCGCGCGCCTCGGGCGGTACGCTGATTGTTGCTGGCTGATCAATTTGCGGCATTTCAGCGACGATGCGATCGGGCAAAGTGAATTTTGCCTGTGACAGGTGTTCGGTCAGCGCGTCGGCAATCTGGCGCGCCTGTGCTTCAATGAAACGTTGAACAATAGCCGGCTGGGCGTTGAATAGAGTTTGTTTTTCGCCAAATTCTTCACGTAGACGGCTAGCAGGGGCAAGTTGTTCGGTCATTTTGACCATCCTTAATGAAATAATAATACATATCAAATATTACCACAAATCGACCCCTCCTTAGGGTGCCGGGAGGGGTCTTGGCGATGGATGTGGTTGAATTAAACGACCGGGTTTTTTGTTATGAGAGTTTCTTGTGGCGCGTCCCCAAATTTAGCTTCCGGTTTGGGCAGATAGGCATCCAAAAAGGAAGGCGCTTCTGGGTGGTCTGCATGCAAGGCGTCTTCGAACTCTCCGGCAGCGATGGGTTGGTCATAACGAGGCAGCTTGCGTACGCCAAATATTACCATTGCGTCTGCCAGGTAATTATAGAGCATGTAACGATATTCCTGCATCTTCAGTGATTGCCACTCAACAATGGAGGCCATTGAGCCCTGTACACGGGCTTTCTCACGCACGATGCGGTGGATACTTTTGGGATCACGATGGCCCATGGGAGAAAGAAGTAAGGCATTGGCTGCCAGGATGAGCAGGCTAAAAGTGATCAATACCACCCAGCCTCCCTCTGTCCATTTGCCAACAATTTGACCGACGAAAACAATGGCCGAAAGAACGCCGGCCAACCCGGCACCAAACGCACCCCAGGTGCGTGATTTGCCGGTGTGTGTCTTGAGAATATGTTTGCGAATGGCGAAACCCATGACCATGATGGGCATAAAAACACCCACGCCGTAATAGGGTACGGCCGCACTGGTTTTGCCACGCACAAGGAATTGGATGATGACGGCAATGATGAACCCGGCAGTTACGGAGCGGGTGAAGGTGCCTTGTTCGTTTCGGTATACCACTATTTCGGGCACTTCGCCGATGGCGACATCACGCCAGGCGGTGGCTTGTAAATCCTGAAAAGCTGTCATGGATGCTGCAGCAAGTAACGCAACTGCTAAAATTTGATAGGTCCAATAAAGCAGTTTGCCGCCGGCTCCGAACTGGGTAAAGCCTATGTACGCCAGGTTGCCGACCAGGGAACGGCCGAGCGTGCCATCAAAGACGTTGAAATGGATGGCAAAATAGGTCAAAAACAAAGTGGTCAGGCCGCCATAAAATAGGAACGAAGTCTGCACGAAACGGCCGATGCCTGATTTGCCGCTGTAGAATTTCCACAATCCTTTGAATTGGGGAAAACGCTTCTTGCCCCATTTAACGATCCCGGCATCTTCTTCAATGACGAATTGAATGCCATTGGACATGGCTTCCAAACCGCTTAATGCAACCAGACCTTTCATGGAAGCTGTCAACATGTGGTAAAAAGCTTGTGAGAGGCTGGCAGACTGAACTATTTCAACATAAGGCGCCGCTGGAACTCCGTTGGCCCTGGCGATGAAGAGACCAATCGCCAGGGTGACAGTCATCAGTAAAAATACGCCTAAAAGAGTAAATACTACCCGGGAAGATTCGCCTCGCCCACGAATGGTCAAGTACCAGGTTACAGCAGCCAGGGCAGCGCCAATCAGGAAGTGCCAGAACCAGTGAATGCCATAAGAATCTGTAATGGATAATAACTGGTCAACACCCGAGAGTGTAGAGACCACAATTGTGAAAATATAGTCTTGAATAAGCACTACAGCCACGACCAGGCTGAGCGCGGGAGTCAGATAGCGCATCGAAGCAGTATAAGAACCGCCACCTTCGTTAAAAACGCCCAGGGAGTACATGTAGAGCGCCCCGAAGACGATATTTGCCAGCGCTATAAAGCCGACAGCAATATAAGCGTAGCCTTGAAGACCGTAAGGGTGCAAGGCACTCATCATTTCGCCGGTAGCGTAAAAGTATGACGTAAAATAATCCACGCCAAAAAGCGCAATGGCTGCCAGTAATCCGATCTGCCCGGCACCGTGCACGTTCGCATCTTCTTCTTTTTCTTTTGGTGAGGCTTTAAATGCCAGCGCCACAAAGACAATTAACAATCCAATTGCGTATAACATATATTTGATTTATCTCCAATTTTTTATAATAACGCTTTTGCATAAATGTGATACAAAATTATCGACCAACACCATAAAGAAAAAATAAAAAAAAGCCCGATCCGGGCTATGTAATTTTCCAGAGTTCTTACCTTATTTAGCGAACACATCAAACAATAGAAAAACGTAAAACCAGATCAGTGTAAACAACACCAGGGCTTGTTGTGCGTGTAATTGCAAAGGGAGAAACGAGGTAAGCACAATCGAGATGATTGGCAACCCACAGAAATAGCGTCTGAACAGGGCTTTAATTTTTTCCATTTTTGGAATTCCATTAATGTGAAAATTTTAGACCTCCCTGATAATAATTAGCATAAGGAAAAAGACCAATTGCATTAGGAAAAAATAAAAAAATCGTAAAGTGATTTATTTGGGCTTAAGGAAGGCAGCATCCATGGAATCAACATTCTCCAGGGTTGCATCAATTTCTGTGGCCAGCTCATCAAACACATCTTGAGAAATGACACCATCATGGCGAAGTCCCAATAATGCGCTGCGCTGAGCACGCAGACTTTCGCGATGGGCTGCGGCCAGTTCTTCGGCCTCGATTTTTGGGGCAGAATTAAGCATGTCACGCACATCCTTTGAAAGCAACTCGACCTGGGCTAATAGGTGGCGTTTGAGCACATCCCAGGTATGGCTGGAAACCAGTCCCTCGGCATGACGACGTTCCAGGTGGCTAAGGGAGGCGCGCGCGGCAGTCAGACGGGCATGGCGTTTTTCGAATTCCACTTGTTCAGACGGGCGAGTTACCAGCCCCAGGTACCGTAAAAGCGGGTTCATGGTGGTACTTTGAACTAACAGGGTGAATAAGACCACACCAAAGGCCATCAACTTCATCAATTCGCGTTGGGCTCCCAATTCTGCGGGCAGGCTGAGGACGAGTGCCAGTGCGATAGCGCCGCGTAATCCACCCCAGTTGATGACGTGTAGCCAGGGTAAAGGTATGTGATTGTAAAATCGATCCAATAATCCACCAAATCCATAGACAATAATAAATCGAGCAATGACAACAGCCAGAACAGCCCACAGCACTGGCTGCCAGGCGCCGATCAAAGCCGGCAGGTTTATCTCCAGCCCAATCAATAGGAAAATGAGCGAATTGGCCAGGAATGCGACATATTCCCAAAAATTGGTGATTACGATACGCGTGGTGGGGCTCATGCCTTGAGGACCAAGGTTTCCCATGACCAGACCCGCGGATACGACGGCGAGTACACCGCTGAAGTGAAACCCTTCCGCAGCCAGATAGACGCCAAACGCTAGAAGGGTGGTCAGCGTGGTTTCAATCAAGTAATCATCAACGCGCGAGATCATGCGTGATACGATCCACCCCAAAACCAAACCTACAGTCACTCCGCCGATTGAAACACGAAAAAATTCAGTCAGGCTTTCCAGTATCGAAAAGCGACCTGATATTGCAATGACCAGCGCAATGTTGAAGACAACAATGGCAGTCCCATCATTGAGCAAGCTTTCACTTTCTACCAAAACAGCCAGTCGCTTTGATACTCCCAGTGTGCGGAACATTGCAACCACGGCCACCGGGTCGGTAGCGGAAATTAAGGCGCCAAACACCATGGCGATGGGCAGAGTCAGAGGGGTCAAAAAGCTGAGCAACCCGCCGATAATTAATGTGGTCAAGATAATACCAGGCACGGCCAACATCAGTATCTCAGGTAGTCTTTGGCGTAAATCGGCAAAGTTTATATGCAGGGCTGCTTCAAATACCAAAGGGGGAACAAAAAGCGATAAAATGAGCTCGGGTGTCAGATTAACAATGATCGAGTGTTGGGTGGTCAGCACTAACCCGACCAATACCAAGGCAACTGTATAAGGCACCCTAAACCGCCGTACTGCAATTGCGACCAGGGTAACGATCAACAGAAGTTCGATGATTAGCTTTTCGGTCGAAAGGAATTGTTCCATTGACTCTCGTTTGGTTTAAAGTGCCAGGCCAGTTCTTTGGTTGTGCCCCAATTTATAGATTGTAAAAATGGCTTTGGCTTAGATGGATGTCAAAATTATTCATCCGCGATAAACCGATAGCCAATCCCTGGCTCGGTCAATAAAAACTTGGGTTGTTCAGGGTCATCTTCGAGTTTTTTGCGTAATTGGTGCATGTAAACGCGCAGATACTCAATTTTATCAGCTTCGGCAGGATCCCAAACATTTGACAAAATCATGTGGTGTGTTAACACTCGACCAGCATGACTGGCGAGATAGGCGAGTAATTTATATTCGGTAGCAGTTAATGGGATTTCAACCTTATCTCGCTTGGCGACGAAACCTGCAAGATCGACTTCAAAATTCCCTGCGCGGACGAGGGAATTTTTCGTTCCACCAGTTGCTTGAATTTTATGGCGAAGGGCAACCCGGATCCGAGCCAGGAATTCCTCGATTCCGAAAGGTTTCGTCAGATAGTCGTCAGCTCCAGCGTCTAATGCAGCTACTTTGTCTTTCTCACTATCGCGCACAGAGAGGATGATAATCGGAGTCTGGCTCCACTCCCGGATTTCCTTGCAAACCTGAATTCCTTCCATATCGGGAAGTGACATATCCAGGACGATCAAATCTGGTTGTTCAGCGGCGGCAATGGCAAGACCAGATTCGCCGCGTTCTGCCGTGCTGACTCGAAATTGTTTGGCGGTCAGTATGGTCTTCAGAGCCCGCAAGATCTGGGGTTCATCATCAATTACCAGGATGTGAATGGGATTAGTCATGTGTGTAGATCGGTATGGTGAATCTAAAGGCCAATCCATCTGCGACATTCTCGCCCCAGATTTTACCCCCATGTGCCTCAATAATTCCTTTGCAGATGGAAAGACCCAGCCCAGCCCCTGTAACCCTTTCAGAAGGGTTGATACGGTAAAATTTGTCAAAAATCCGTTCCAGATCAGCGTCCGGAACGGGTAAGCTCTGGTTTTTCAACATAACTTGGATAAATTCAGGATTAATGGGGGCTGCGCTTATTTTAATGGTGGATCCGGGTGGTGAATATTTTAGGCTGTTGGTGAGCAGGTTGGTGAAAACCTGTTGTATTTGTATAAAATCCACAATCACCAAGGGCAGGTCTTCAGAAACATCCATCGCAATTATGTAATTCTGTGTCTGCGTATGCATTCGTCCAATCACTGCAGCGACAATTTCGACGAGCATATTGGGTTTTTTTTGTGGTTTGAGTACGCCTGCCTCGATGCGTGACATATCCAGGAGATTGCCGACCAGCACGTTGAGATGGTCAATCTCCTCTTCAACTGTGGTCAGTAATTCGTTGCGTGCTTCGCTTTCCCATTCCACTGCTCCTGAACGTAGACTCGAAACCGAGGCTTTGATCGCCGCTAATGGTGAACGAAGTTCGTGCGAAACCGATGATAAGAGCGATGATTTGAGGTGGTCGCTTTCTTCCAGGACCTTGGTTTTGCGCGCCTCTTCTCCTAGCCGGATTCGTTCGATGGTTAGAACGCTCTGGCTGGCAAAAATTTTTAACAAGCGTTCCTCGGTATTTTGGATGGGAACAGCAGACCACACACGAATCTCACCGATTAGTTCACGGGCAGATTGTAGAGGCACAACAAAGGGTTTATCTGCACGGGTTTCGTTCAGGGAAAGGCCCTTGGCCAGTAAAACCGATGTGGGGGATGACTCGATCAAGATTTCAATGCGATTTGGACGCAGAGTCTGCTCTATCTTATCCAGGATGATGTGCGCAGCGGCGCGTTCATCTTGAGTTCCTGAGAGCAGCGTATTAAACTCGTATAGACGCATGGCTTCATTTTCGCGGGCTGAGGCTGAGGCCAGGTTGCGGCGTACCCGACCGGTCAACTCGCTGATTACGATGGCTACTCCCAGGAACGCTACCAGGACGATCAGGTCCTCAGTTTGCTTGACTTGAAATGTATATAGATTGGGAATAAAGAAGAAATTAAAAGCAAGAAATGAGATCATCGCCGAGGTTGTGCCCGGTAAAAGCCCCCAGAGGCTGGCACTAAACCCTACAGGCAAAAGAAATATCAGCGCTAAGGTCGTGTTGTTGACGTGCTCGAAAGAGTTTACGAAAAAAAGAAGGCCACTGGTAAGCAGTGAGAGAACCAGCGCCAGCAGGAGCGCTGCTGGCGCTGGGAGATCAGTTAGACTGCGTTTGCGATATAACCCTGGGGTCATACCTGGGCGAAAGTATCAATGAGCAATTTCACGTTTCCACCTGCCGGGTAAAGAATGGGGCAGGTGCAGCCGCGCTTGTTGTACTCTTCGACCTTCGCACGGGCTTCGGCAGGTGTGCCGGAGGCGGTGATGCGATTAACCAGTTCATCGGGGACAAAGTGCTTGGCTTTATTGATCTGCTCTTTGGTGGCAGGCCATCCCAAGGTAGCCTGGATTTCACTGACAACTTCTTGTGAAACGCCGCTGGCTTTGGCGATGTGAGGTTGTTGAGCAAGGTACTGGCAAAGCAACATTTTGGTGGTTTCGATGGCAACATCATGATCGTGATCAACAGAGCAAACGATCAGTTGTGGACGGTCGATCTCGTCGAAATTGCGTCCTGCTTTTTTTGCGCCATTCTGGAGCAATTCGAGAGCCCGGTCATTATATTCAGGCGGCACACAATAATTCAAAACTGCGCCATCAGCGATTTCCCCGGTCATTTCCATCATCTGGTCGCCGGTTGCCCCAATCATGATTGGCACATTGCGTGGTTCACGGCGGCCATGGACTACGTCGAGTTCTATTCCGTCAACGTGGATAAACTCACCGTGGAAGGTGACGCGCTCCATGTTAAGGAGGCGGCGCATAACCAGAACGGTTTCCTTCATGGCAGTCAGTGGCTTTTTGCGGTCAATACCTACATTTCTCGCCAACGGGTCCCACCAAGCCCCGATACCACAAATGATGCGTCCAGGAGCCAGATCATCCAGGGTCAAGTAGGTTGCCGCAAGCAGGCCAATATTACGTGTCCAATTGTTGATGACGCCTGAACCAACTTTGAGCCTTTCCGTTACAGCAGCATAAGCTGCCATAGGCACAATAGCGTCACGTACAAGGCGCGATTCTGCTTGCCAGACTGCTTCGAAACCCTTCTCCTCGGCGTATCTGACATAATCCAATCCATCGCGCAAATCGTGAGAATCTTGCAAGTAGAGAGCAACACGCGCCATAATTATTCTCCTATTAATTTTGAATTTTCGAGTTGTTTAAGCAAAGTAAGGTCATCTGGGGTATCAAGGTCCAGCTCAATATGCTGATTCCGGACGATTTCCAATCTCGCGCCGGTAATTTTGGCATGGTTGCAGTGACGCGCAAATGATCCGGGACCAAAATCATACTTTATCAACCCACCGGGAGCCATGAGCAAGGCGTTTGTGCCATTTTCATGCCGGTCTGGCGTAATTACCACACAGGGAGATTTGAAAATGCGATCAAAAAACATCAATAAATCGTCTTTGGTCAATAGTGGCAGATCGGCGGGAAGGACAAGAACTCCGTGTGTAGCATAGTTTCTAGCCAACATGGTGGCGCGGGTAAGGGCGCTATTTAAGTTAGGATTGCCATCCTCTAACACTGTTCGTGCGCCAAATTCGCGCGCAATTGCCAATGCGGCTGGATCACGGCTGACGACCAGTGTCTGAGTAACCGTCGGAGTATTTCGCAGCACCTCCAGTGTTTGTTCTAGGAACATTCGGTTGAGGATGGCGCGTTCGTCATCCGAGAGCACACCCGAAAGTCGGGATTTACCAAGCCGAAGTGGTTTTACAGGGACAATTGCCCAAATGGTCATTTGATCATTCTTCCTGAATGAAGTTTAGCACATCTTGAGCGAGTTGGAGACGGTCTGTGCCAGATTTCATCAAAGTATTCACGACAAGTGGGCGAATCCCGATCGCCTGGATTTCATTTGCCCACTCAGCATCTTTAACATCTAAAACGAAATCGGAAATGAACCCTTTGTAATGGTTTGCCACCGCAAATGACGATGGAGAAATCCCCATTTCTGCGAACATTTTTGCAGCAGGACCTTTAACTGTTTGGCCAGCAATGATTGGTGAAACTGCTACAACTTTTTTCTTTGCAAGGGCTGAGCGGATGCCATCAAGTTTAAGAATCGGATCGATGCTGACCCAGGGGTTGCTTGGACAAAAAATGACTGCATCCGACTGGAGGATGGCCTCCAATACGCCTGGGGCAGGTTTGGCTTGATCAATCCCTGCAAAGTGAAAGCCTTTCACGACCGGTTCGCAATGTTGATGGACAAAATATTCCTGGAAGGCCAGTTCCCCCATTTCAACAGTGTTAACGAGCGTTGCTACGAATTGGTCTGTCATTGGAAGAACGGTTGGGGCGATGCCCCAGGCACGGCAAAAATCACGGACGATTTGCGAAAGCGGTTGGTTTGCTTTCAACCTGCGGGTGCGTTCCAGATGTGTGGCAAGGTCCTTATCTCCAATATGGAACCATTCTAGACCGCCAATTCGGCGCACGTTCTCCAGCACTTCCCAGCTCTCTGCTGTTCTTCCCCAGCCAGTTTCAGGGTTAGCCAGACCGGCCAATGTGTAACAAACAGTATCGAGGTCGGGACAAATTTTGAGTCCCCAATGCTCAAAGTCATCGCCGGTATTGACGACGATGGTCAGGTTTTCCGGTAGTAAGTTACGGGCTAGACCATCAGCAAGCTTTGCACCACCAACGCCACCCGCAAAGGCAACTATTTTCATGACGCTCCATTTTATTAAAGGAATTTAACAACTTCATCGAGCGTTTTCATTGGTTTTTCCTTTGGTGTTTCGGAGGCATAACCCAGGAAAAACATGGCTTGGGGCTCCCAGCTATCCGGTAGATCCAAAGCCAATTTTACTGACTGATCGGCAAAAAGTGGGCTGCAATTCCAGACAGAATCCAGCCCCTCAATACGGGCAGCAAGTTGAATGAGCAGTCCGGCGGCGGCGACAGATTGAATGGTTATCGTGCGTTCAGCCAGCGCTCGCTTGTCCGTGGCCTTAGTGAAACGATTCATTTCACTCATATCCATGCACAGAACAATAACTACTGGTGAACTATTGATCCGAGTTTTTGAGCGGATTAAGCGTGATTCTATCTCGGCTGCTTTGATGCCATCGCGAGCTAAATCACGTCCAAAATCAGCAGCGAGTAATTCACTCAGACGAGATTTCGGTTGCTCATGGGTCAGAACTGCGAAGCGCCAAGGTTGGCGATTATGCGCTGAAGGTGCATGAGTCGCTGTTTTGAGAATCCGAGTCAACACGTCAATAGCCACGGGCATGGGTTTAAATTGACGGATAGATCGGCGGGAGCGGAGAAAATTATGTAAATCCATCACTCTATCGCTTGGATTCAGGTAGACCTTGTAGATGATGCATGGTTGAAATGCCTGGTGGGGGGCATATAAGAATTATCTGAACATATCCTGGTCTTTGGGCCGCAGCATTTCCTTAAGCGAACCTTCCTCTAAGGGAAAAGGAAACCCACGGACATGGATGACGGGAGTGCCTTCTGCGGCTTGTCCCATGACAAGGGATGCGGCTGCGGCGAGTTCATCGGCTACACCGACAACGGTGATCTGGAGTGAATATCCAAACAGGTCTTTCCATCCGCGTTCGTCAATTACACCAGGTAGGCCAGAAATTCCGATTGACACACCTACAGTACCAAGTCGCCAGGCGCGCCCATGCGAGTCAATAATCATCACGCCGAGTTGTTTACCGCTGGCTTCTTCCAGCTTTTTCCGGATTTCAGCAGCTGTTCTATCGGGGTTCTCAGGAAGAAGTAATACCCACTCTTCAGAGGGAGTTCCATCTCCCGCAACGTTTGAATGATCGATCCCAGCGTTGGCGCAGACGAAACCGAGTTTGTGTTCGACTATTACCGAACCCATGCGAACGCGCAGGATTTCATTGCTCTCGCGGATGATAAGTTCCGCCAGACGAGGATCCTTGCCACTCCGGATGGCTAATTCCTGCGCGGCGCTGGAAGGTTTTACCAGGGCCAGATTAACCAATCTGTTTTCGGCTTTGGAGATAATTTTCTGGGCCAGGATGATGATATCGCCATTTTCCAGCGCCAACTGGGACTGTTGACTGGCAAGCAATATCATCCCGGCGAGGTCATCGCCGGGTTTGATCAGAGGTAAGCCTTGATAAGCTGTGATGGTGAGAGTCATGTTGATACAGCCTTAAAACACCAGCAAGTTTCAGGCTTTGTGAACTCCTGTAATCTTTATCCCTGCATGTTTGGAGCCGTATTGCTTATTTATATAGATTAAGAGGCTGGTCAATCCTTCAACGACGACTGAGTTTTCAATCGGGCCAGCATCCCAACCTGTTAAACCCGCGGCTTCAACAAGGTTAATGACCAGATTGCGAGCTTCCTTGGATGAACCGGTTACCAAAACATCGCAAGGAACTTCGCCGGTGAACATGAGGTGTTCGTAGGAAATACTCTGGAAAGCATCGACAACTTCCACGCCGTCCCCCAAAATTTCACGAGCTTCTTGCGCGGCAGAACCGGCGGGAGGCATCTGTACTTTAGTGACTATGGGCGGTACGAGCGGTACCGTAACATCGACCAGAATTTTTCCGAGCAAGGCATCTTTAACTGTTTCCAAGGTCGCTTTGTGAGCAGCATACGGAACGGTCAACACAACCAGTCCAGCCTTTTGCGCAGCAGAAAGATTGTCCAGTCCTTCAACTGAATTGTTACCCAGGAGTATATTCAATTCAGCAGCGGCAGCCCGCGCTTTCTCGACATCCCGGGAACCAATAATGACCTTATAACCGGCTTTTGCCCAGCGGAAGGCCAAGCCTTTTCCTTCTTTTCCGGTTCCGCCGAGGACGGCGAGCGTAACAGCAGATGTTTCAGACATAGAAGCCTCATTTTGAAATAGATTCCCGTTTTCGCACAGTCTGGTTAAAGGATTGGATGCTGGCTATAACGGGGTTTAGATTGAGCACCAAATTTAATTGGTAATGTTGATCGGTCACATGTCAAAACAGGTAGCTTTTTTAAAATTTATCGAAATATCGCCCCCAGACCTTTGCAGAAAGTTCACGTGATTTGGCGGCAATTTCTTTTGCGTCCAATGTAAGCAGTTGACGATCCTTCATCAAAACCTTTCCGTTCACAATTGTTGTTGTGACCATGCTGTCGCGGAAACCAAATATGATGTGCCAGGGCAGATTGCCATCCGTCATTGGTGTGGGAGGATCGTAATCGACGAATATCAAATCTGCAGCAGAGCCTGTTTTCAGGACTCCGATTTCCACGGGGAATAAATCATTTGCCAGGGCAGCGTTGTTATAAATTGCCATATCCATGACCGATGAGCCATTCATACTGCGCGGGTCGCCAGAATGAAGTTTATGAACGAAATAAGCAGCTTTCATTTCTTCCCACATGGCGTTTGAAAAGCCATCGTTTCCAAGGCACACTTTAATACCTTTACCTAACATGTGCTCGACTGGGGAAACCCCAACAGCGTTATTCATATTGGAGCGCGGTTGGTGGGTAACCCATGTGCCAGTTTTGGCTAAAATATCCATTTCGGCTTCATCAATATGAATACAGTGTGCAGCGATGCTGTGCGGACCCAAAATTCCGTGTTGATTTAACCATTCGATGGGCCGCATGCCAGCTTTTTTCTGCACGACAAGACCATCATCTTTGCTTTCGGATATGTGAGTATGGAAGCCAACCTCGGTGCTAACTGCGGCACGACAAAGATCCAGGGTTTCACTTGAGAGTGTGAGCGGTGCGTGCAGCCCAAAAGTTGCCGCCAGATTGGACTGGCGATCTTGGATGGATTTGATAAAGCGGACATTTTCTGCAATCCCCGCTTTGGCTTTATCTGCGCCATCTCGATCGGTGACCTCGTAGCATAGCGCTGCACGAACACCGGATTGTTCAATTGTTTCGGCGATTACATCCAGCGATCCGTCAATGAAATTTGGGGAGGCGTGATGATCGATTAGAGTAGTCGTGCCATGCTGTATGGCATCGACGAGGCAACTCAAGGCAGAATACCGGACGTCTTCAGCGGTTAATGATTTGTCCAGTGGCCACCACAATTTTTTCAGGATTTGGGAAAAATCCGTAGGCGCGTTGCCAGGAATTGCCATACCACGTGAAAAAGCGCCGTAGAAATGGGTGTGAGCACAAATGCTGCCTGGGAGTACCAGTTGCCCTCCTGCATCAAATGGGATTTGATCGGGATAGCGATTTGTTAGTTCAGAACTGGGTCCTAAATCGGCAATCTTTCCTTGTGCGATGTAAAGTCCCCAATTGGGCAAAACCTGATTCGGTTTATCCCAGGTTACGAGAGTGGCATTGATAATAAGCATTGTATTCCTTGAAATATTCTAGAAATATCGTATGGTCGTGGATTTTTTTTAAAGATTTGACCATTGGGATTGGGATAATCCTTAGCCGAGACCAAATTGTCTTGGATTTGGAATAGATGTGCCGCCGAGTGCCATATAAGAAAGCGTCTGAAAAACCCCTTCTTTGGCTTGAAGATCAGTTCCATAAAGGTGAGGGTATAAATCAGCCAGGACGCTTTCGCTGGGCGAATTGCGCAGGTAGGTAAGCGCTGGTTGAAAAAAATCTTTGTTTGAGTCTTTGAGCGCCAAGAGAAAAATATTGATAGCAGATTGACCTGGAGTAACGCCCATTCCGTATTTTCCTGCGAATTCGATCAGCCAAGGAGTTTCATGTGGGGGCGATAATTTTTTCGGAATTCGCGGATCGGGGATTTGGCGCGCTTGCAAAACTTCGACTGCTACATTACGTACTGCCCATTGCTCGTCGTTAATTTGGGTTTTTTCGAGTAATTCGGTGGTCCAGGCTTCATGCACGCGGGCTAGACCATAAACTATAGCTCGCCGTACAAGGATGTCCTCACTGGTAATCCCCTCTCGCAAGGCTTCCCGACCGTCTCCGGGATGGTTTGCCAAAGATTCTGCCGAATATACCCGAAGTTGCTCGTCGCCATGTAAAAGATATCTGGCAACAGCTTCAAGCGCCTGATGGGTCCCAATTTCGACAAGTGCGAGGCAGGCGGCCTGGCGGGTGGATTCTAATGAGTTGTCAACTAAGCCTATCAGAGTTTCGACAGCCTTTGAATCTCGGATCAGGCCAGCGCCAAGCGCAGCCAGTTGGCGTAATTCATTCGCAGGAGCCAGCAGAAGTTGACGGAAGAGAGCGCTTGTATTACTGTCGCCGCTGAGAGCCAAGGCTACCATGGCTTCTCCCCGAAGGCCAAGCGGGTTGTTATCATCTTGTAAAATCTGTACAAGCGCGGCCATCACCGCGCTTCGCCAGGCAACGTCGCGTGGCTGTTTTGAATCGCGTAGAAGACGTGCGGCGGTCAGTCTGGGCCGATATAAAACGGGATCTTCTTTGGTTAGCAGCTCATTGACAAGCTCGGTTGCATTCCCGAAAGCAGCCATAAAGCCCAAGGAGATTGTTTGTCCAGCCCACGAGGGCTGTTTTAGCAAGGCAGGGCTATTCAGTGAAAGTGTTGCTAAGCCCTTCCCAGCCAGGTATCCCATGAAAATTGGATGGGAAAAGCGCAGCCTATTTCCGCTGTGCTGGGTCACTAAACCAGATGCTATCAGTGTAGAAATCATGCTGGCGCCTGCAAGCTGGTTGGAATGTGCGGGAATCTTTTTGGGATCTTTTTTCGTTTCAAGGATGGGTTCAGCAAGTTCCATCGAATCGGTTTTGCTGTCTGGTATTGCGGCTTTGAGAATACCAGAATCTGACCCTGTAAGTTCGGCGGATACTACCGGTTCAAATGATCTGGTCCATTCTTTTGTGCGGCGTCCGTCAAATATCGTGGTTTCGTTCAGACTGGCTTGGGCAGCCAGCATAAGCAACGCTTCGCTTGGAATGCCCGCGGGTGTTAGCCGGCGAATGTGAGCTTCGATGGTGTCTATACGGTTGGCCGAGTGAATGTCGCCGGCATAGGCTCCCCAGATTTTCAGCGTGTATTCCAGAGGTGTCAGGGTGAAATTGTCAGCAGCCAGCCAGCGATTAAGCAAGAGAGGATTAATAGGCACAATTGTGCGCTGAGCCCAGGTTTGCGCGGAGACATTTTTTTCCCAGAGGGCTGTCCAATTATTCAGGAAATGTGATTGCTGTTCGCTGTTCCAAGGCATAATAGTTAATGGCATGAAGCCGAGAGAGAGAATGCCACCGAGATATTCGGGCGCACCAGTCAGGATCACGCGAGTCTTGGGGTACTGCCTAAGGATCACCCTCAAATAAGCGTTCACCTCCTGTATGGTTGATTGGGGCATCTCATCCACACCATCCAGCAGCAATAGTGCCCGATCGTTCGAAAAAGCGTACTCCACAAATCTTGGAATACGTGGCGCATCAAAGACGCCCATGTATTGGTTTATATGTTCAATGATGGGTGCCAAGAAATCAATGGGCTTTTGTGGATTATTTAGCGGCAGTCCCAGGTCAGCAACATGAATTAAAAAAGGGATGTATCCATATAGGAGTTTATCGGCCGAGGTGGATTTGGCGATTTGAGAAGCGAGGTATGCCAGCGCTGTGGTTTTGCCTGTCCCGGGTTGTCCAAGTATAGCAAGGTGCATGCCACCTGAAAGTGCCTGGGGAAGCGTTAATGTTGCTGCGCTGTAACAAGCGCCCAGCTCCGGGTAGTTGAGTAAGTAGGGTAGAGCTTGTTCGACAATATCCTGGTGATAGCGTGGGCTATTCGGCTCAAAAATAATTGGCGGTGCCAGTAAGCGTGGTGTTTCGGCAATTTCATCCAGGGCGAAGAGCGATGCGGCAAGATGCATACTTTGGGTTTGCCTGTAGACAGCTTTTAGATATGCATCTTGAAGGCCGGAATTGTTTTTTTTAGAGCGTTCCTTTTGCCTATTTCGCCAGGTTTCCAACAAGCGCTCAAACATAGGGCGAGCGAGCGTCAGTAACCACCAGACGAGAGTGGCCACGGCCATGCCCAGGAAGAAGGAGATAGTGTCGAAACGGAATCTCATATTTGAAACACCATTTTTCTACATTAATTCGAATATAAAATTCTGCCACACATTGGGCAGAGGACTAACTGATTGGTTGTGCGGACAGACTGGGCAAGGCCTGGTGTGAGCGATGAGCCGCAGGTGTCGCAAGCATTCTCGATGACTTGGGAGACTGCCAATCCAGAGCGTTTTTGACGCAGGGAGTCATATAAATTGAGAGACGTGGTGTCGATAGCTGGGAGAACTGCGAGGCGTTGCGCATTGAGACTTTCCGATTCCTTTTGCAAAGTCACGAGCTCAGTTTTCAAAGTTGCATTTTCACTGATGGCTTTCCCCTGGGTTATATCATATCCTTTTTGGGATGTCTCAGTAGCCAATCCGCAGGCTTCCACTGCCATCATATGTTCCAATTGCTGGTCTTCCAACGAACCGAGATTGCGTTTGAAGGCTGCAATTTCCTTTTGCAGATCCTGCAGTTCTTTTGGATTTTGGATGCGTCCGCTGTACAGGCTGGATTCGGCCAGTTCCAACTTAATGCGCTGATTGGCGGATTCGAATTCGGCATTTTTGAGAGCGTTTTCAGCACGGCGAAAGGCCGATTTTGCTTCCTCCAATCGCTGTCCTGCAGCTTGCAATTCGGCATTATTATCAAGCGTGGTTTGGATGGCGACCAAGCGTGAAGTGACAAGTCTCTGGCGACTGTCAATTTGTTGAAGGCGATAAAGCAGGAGGGCAAGGCTCATTTATAGAATTATACACGTTGCAAGGGCGGAACGCATTTATATTTTAAGATATTTCGAATCTGACGAGAACCAGATGATGGCATTACTGGGGTAGATTGTAGTAGTTGTACACTGCTTCAGAAATTTTCGCAATCATTCCAGAAATTGGATCCCAAACGGCCTGAATAGGGTGATAGATATAAATGGTAAGGACGTAATTACCACCTGGCGTATAGACAATGGCCGCGTCCGAGATATTCTGGATGATGCCGCTCGGGCCACTGATCCAGCCATGTTTATGGGCGATCTGAGTACCTTCAGGTAGGCCGGCCTCAATAAGAACACCGATGCGGTCTCGTTTTAGATAATCTACCATTTGCTGGCAAACAGTCTGGGGCATTTTGTCTGGAAAAGCTGCGACCAGCCCGCCGCCGGCATTTTGGGCACAATGAAACAAATCAACCAGCACCGAACCCATATCTGACGAGGTGGTCTGGTTATAAGCATCGGGATCAGTAAATACATCGGTACGTTGATTCGAAGGGGTAATAAAGCGCTGAAGTAAGGGCGCGCCATCAAAAAAAAATCCGGCCAAAAAGGTGTTCGGTAGCCCGAGAGTCTTCATGTCATCGGAAACGATGAGCGGGCCGCGAACATTATTTATTCTACTCATCAGTGCATCTGAGGCCGGATTTTCTGATTTGGTAATCATTTCAAGAATCAGGTCCTGGGTAGCCTGGTTAATTTCCGGCCCAAGATTTTTATAGACCGAGACCAGAATCGGGATTTTGATCGTGCTTGAAGCTGTGAAGGCAATATCCGGGTCGACGGGGATATCCTGGTTCTGGTCGTAACCAAAGTGCATCTCATCGCCTGTTTGCAAATCTCTCAAGTAAATACCTGCCACTCCGTCAAAAGGTGTCAGGTCGATGATTTGTTTGATTAAGATTTCCAGATTCTTAAGTGGTGGGCGACCCGGGGTGGTGCGTTGATAGGTAAGTGCCACTGTGCGATTTGAGGATGATTGCAGAGCATCGTCAATTACAACGATAGCCCTGTTTATATCCAGCTCCTGGCCAGCAGTGCCTGCAAGAAAGGTGACCTGACCGGGTTGAGGCGCAGCTGGAACGGCGGGTTGGTCGTAGCGCGATGCGATCTCTTCTTTGAGATAGACTCGTAAACGATCTTCGCTAATGGTGGAAATTAACGGTACATCGTTTGTAATGCTTTGTTGGTTCCACAAAAAGTCCCAGAATCCGCCCCAGAAGGAACTACCGGTACGCTGTAAATCTGCTGCAGCAAGCATTGACTCGGTGTTAATTTGAAAGCCAGCGACGGCAGGGTCAAGCTGGATGATTGCGCCAGCATATTGGATTTCCACGGGAGTGTTGAATGCCTGCAAAAGTCGTTGCGAAGCAGCTTGTGGATCCAGACCGCCGACGGGGACCCCGGCAATTGTCATGCCAAGGGGATAGTTCCCACGCTCACGTGAATAAGTCGTCAAAGCAATCATGGTTAGAACGATGGCGGCGGCTATGAAAAACAGTGAAACCCAACGTAAAAAAAAAGAAGTATCGCGAGTAATTCTCACAAAACCTCCGGTTCAATTCGAGCAAAAGTATGGGCTGCCAGCAGGACATAAGAGATCCAGACCAAATCAGCGAGGAATAGATGGACGACTTGCATCCAAACCGGGGCCAACAATAGGACGTTACTGATTCCAGCTATCCATTGTATGATGATGAGCACACCAACAAGCAGGCACAATCGTTTACCAAGCCGAGAGCTGATGTGGTTGTACAAGTATTTGATCAGGGAGAGTGAATATATCCCAACCAAAATGGCGATGATTGGATGGTAGATTCGCAATTGGACTAGGAAGTGTGCTCCAGGAGCAGATTGTTGAGCCAGTGTCTGCGTCAGAGATGAAGATGGAAATAAAGTGTCGCCCAGAGCTGTGATCGCGCCGCTCATGCCGATGATGGCTACACCCGCAAGACCAAGAGCAAAAAGTTGGGAATAGGATCCTTGCTTTTTGAATCCCAGGGGTTGACCACCAGAGGCCCACCAGGCATTGATTGAGAGGAAAGCCAGCAGGATAAAGGTATTGAGAAGATGCAGAGAAACTGCCGTGGCTCTGAACACGGATGAGTTGGTCCCGACAAGTTTGAACAACACAAGTCCTGCTCCGAGAAGAGCTTCCGTTACGATAAATATTGCTGCTCCGACAAATCCGATGCGTTGGTACTTTCCTTTGGGAAAGATGCGCAATCCCCAGATCAACAGAATAAGCACTGAAATCAATGCCAGGCCGCTCATCATCCGGTGGATGAATTCAATAACAGTCTGAATGTGCTGAGGGGTGGGGATGAATTCGCCATTGCAACTTGGCCAATGATTCCCACAGCCGGCACCAGAACCAGTGGCGCGGACAATTGTCCCCCAAAGGATAACTAATATATTCCAGCCAAGAATGCCCCAAGAATATTTTGCAAAACGGTTCATTTGTCACCTAATAGTGGTGCCAGTGATTACTTGCTTCAATCAATGGACAAAAGTATAACATATTCATATTCTCGAAAAATGGATTTCGGCTGCAGAAAGAGATTTAATTCACCAATCCAGGACTCCTGATAAAAATTTATAAAAGAGGTGCATATGTTCCGTTCATTTTTGATTTACCTCTCAAAAGCTGCCTGGGCGCAAAAGCTGGTCACCGGCTGGAGTTTTGCGTGGCGGGCAGCCTCCCGTTTTGTGGCTGGTTCAAGTATTGACGAGGCTATTCGAGCAGTTCGTGGGTTGAATGAAAAAGGGATTAACGTTACGCTTGACCAATTGGGGGAACACACCAATACTTCGGAAGAAGCCAATCGCGCAGCAGATGGAATCATTGCAGTGCTTGACGAAATTCAGAAAGCCGGTGTTCGTTCAAACGTTTCCATCAAGTTAACCCAGATTGGGATGGGTATGGATGATGATATATGTCGCGCCAATCTTTTTCGTATATTGGAGCGAGCCCAAAAATACGGTAACTTTATTCGCGTTGACATTGAAGATACTCCTTACACAGATAAAACGATTGCTTTTTTTCTCGAAATGCTCGATAAAGGCCTGAATGTGAGGACGGTTGGCATGGCAGCCCAATCCTATCTTTTTCGTGCCGAAGCCGATGTGCGAAAACTGGTTGAAATTGGAACGTGCTTTCGCTTGGTAAAAGGCGCTTATATGGAACCGCCAGAAGTTGCTTTTCCAAAAAAGGCCGATGTAAATGCCAATTTCGATACATTGACATCCATCCTGATTGATGCTTCGTTGACCCATAAAACTGAACTCAGCCAGGATGGCCGAATCCCGCCTATTCCGGCGATTGCTTCGCATGACGAAAAACGTATCGCATTTGCCAAAGCCTATGCGGAAAAAGTAGGGCTACCTAAATCTGGGGTTGAGTTCCAAATGTTGTATGGCATCCGGCGGGACTTGCAGGATGCTCTTGCCGGAGAAGGCTATCCAGTCCGTGTTTACGTTCCATTTGGGACCCACTGGTATCCGTACTTCATGCGTCGTCTGGCGGAGCGCCCAGCTAACATCTGGTTTTTTATCTCGAATTTCTTTAGAAAATAAAATTTTAAGCAATGTAAAGAAAACGCAAAGGTACAATAAAATTGTACCTTTGCGTTTTTGTATTTGCGATCCAATAATCCATCTCTAATTTTTACCTTTTACTTCGAAAATTGGTGTTGCATATTCTAGATTACGTTTTACAATCAAGTTATGCTTCAGTCTTATCCTACGGGGAACCAGCCTATTAATTTTCCTCTTGCGCTTGTTACTGGCGCCGCTCACCGGCTTGGAAAGTCCTTTGCCTTATGCCTTGCTCGCCAGGGTTTTGCGATTGTCCTGCATTACCACAAGTCCGCAGAAAAGGTCGCAGCAGCGGTGGACGAGATTCGTGCAATAGGAGTCCCTGTTTTCCCGGTTCAAGCCGATTTAAGTGAAGAATCCGGAATCCGCTCAGTATTTACCAACATTGATTTATTGCTTAGTAAACCAGAATTAAAGCTCATGCCCATGAGCGTATTAGTTAATTCTGCTGCCATCATGGTCAGCGCTGATGCTCGTAATATGTCAACAACGGAATTTGACCGGGCAATCAACCTGAATCTGCGAGCGCCATTTCTGTGTGCCCAAATGGCCTATCAGCGGATGACTGCCGGCAGCCTGATAGTCAATATCTCTGATATCGCAGCTCAGAAAGCATGGACGAGTTACCCGGCTTATACCATTAGTAAGGCTGGATTGGATGCGCTCACAAAGGTGCTTGCCCGTTCATTTGCACCAATAGTACGAGTTAACGCTATTGCGCCTGGTCTAGTACTCCCATCCGATGATATCCAGCCCACGGATTGGAGCCGGCTCGTCAGGCGTTTGCCTGCCCAGCGAGCGGCTTCCCTGGATGAACTTTGTGCTGCTCTGGAATTCCTTCTAAAAAACGAGTATATTACTGGCCAAACCATTGTAGTGGATGGTGGTTATTCGCTGCTTTAACCTCCATTTATTTATCCATAACCTGACCTTTTATTGGAGAAATACCATGCCTGAAAACCCTGCTTTCCTCGCTGATCGTTTGCGAACTGAAGGGGAGAAGACCCTTGTTTTTTTTGCTGGGTTGAGCCCTGAGCAGTGGAAAACCATTGTTTATACCGATGGTGAGACGTGGACCATTCGAAGCGTTGTAGCGCATTTTGTCACTGCCGAAAAAGGGTTTGTGAGTATTTTTAGCAGCATTCGGAATGGTGGTCTGGGTACTTCTGATGATTTTGATATTGATCGTTATAATTCCAGCCAGCAAAAAATAACCACGACCCTCTCACCTGCAGAACTTATGGACCAGTTCAAGGATATTCGTGCGCAGCTGATAGCAATGGTTGCATCTTTCAGCGAAAAAGACCTTGCCATCCAGGGTCGCCATCCTTTTCTTGGTCAAACGACACTGGCTGAGATGATCAAGATGGTTTACCGACACAACCAGATCCACTATCGCGATATGCGAAAAGTCATTGGAGAAAGCTAATTTTAAGGTACCAAGCTGCCTGGGTTTCATAGATCCTGTATTTTATTCATCGCGCGAGTGTATCGGTAAAGTGGTTACGAGAAAGTATGATGCCTCAAATTCGAAAAATATTTTTACTTGCTCGTCCAATTCAACTTCTCTTTTCATCGCTGGCTTATGGATTTGGGCTGGGTCTTGCTCGTTATCTTGGAGCGACGCTGTTATCTGAACCGCAATTCTTGGGAGGCGTAATCATAATTCTGCTCCTTGCCGCCTCCAGCTTGCTAACAGAATATTTTCGCCCGCCGAATGAGCCAATCATCCCCAACGAAACCCGTTTAGAACGCGAACAGCTACGCCCTTTATTATTGACTATCAGTATCACCTTTATTGCCACTTCTGCCACCCTGGTATTTTTGCTCAACAGAGACGGTTTCATGCGGGTTGAAGCAGCTTTTGTCCTGGCAATACTTGTCTTGCTGGCCCTGATTAGCGCTGTGCCGCCGTTCCGGTTGGCAAACCGAGGTCTGGGTGAACTTTCAGTTTCCATACAGATAGCTAGCCTTTCACCAACTTTGGCATTTTTGCTCCAGTTTGGCAGCCTTCACCGTCTATTGACCATCTATACTATTCCAATGTTGTTCCTGAGCCTGGCATATTTTCTTGCATTAAATTTTCCGGCATATGCCGAAGACTTGAAATATGAGCGTAAAAGCCTATTGTTAGCTCTTTCCTGGCAGCGCGCGGTTCCGATCCATAACGCGCTGCTTTTTGGCGCCTACATCTTCTTTGCGGCTATTCCTTTTCTGGGTGTGCCTTTTGAACTAGTCTGGCCAGCCTTGCTGACCCTTCCGATTGCAGCCTACCAAGTTTTCACTTTGCATAATTTGGCTGAAGGCGGAAAGCCCATCTGGTCAATCTTTGTCGCCATTTCCACGGTGACCTTTGGATTGACTATTTACCTGATTGCGCTCACTTTCTGGCTGCGCTAATCTGTGAAATTTATGATTTCCCCACCAATCCTATGCCTGAATTTCTGACCCTTTTGCCGCCCGACGATGCCCGATCATTGTTGCTAATGAATATTAACCCGCATCCTACTTCCTCGCAAATCATCGAGACAAATTCTGCTTTGGGTCGGGTTACTGCCGAGGATGTGATTGCGCCACACCCCCTGCCTGCCTTTGCCCGTTCGACAGTGGATGGCTTTGCAGTTCGCGCGCGTGACACATATGGCGCTAACGATACTCTACCGGGTTATCTGGCGGTCAGCGGTGAAGTTCCGATGGGGGCTGCGCCAACGCTGTCACTTTCCATTGGGCAGTGCGCCATGATCCACACGGGCGGCATGTTACCTCCTGGGGCCGATGCTGTCATCATGCTCGAATACACCCAACCTGTGCGACCTGGGGAAATCGAAATCCAACGCGCCGTTGCAGAAGGTGAGAACGTCATTCGTATTGGCGAGGATGTGACGGAAAACCAGGTTGTGATCCCACAGGGAGTTCGTATTCGGCCGGCTGAAATTGGCGGATTGATGGCTTTGGGAATCCAAAAATTATTGGTAATTACTAAGATCAAAGTCGGTTTAATATCGAGTGGTGATGAGGTAATATCACCAGATCAATCTCCGCAGCCTGGCCAGGTAAGGGATATTAATTCTTATACACTGGCTGCGTTGGTCGCACAAGCGGGTGGGGAGCCAGTTTTTTATGGAATAATTCCCGATGACTTTGAGTTATTGAAGATAACCGCTGCGAAAGCTCTGACCCAATGCGATATAGTTGTCATCACTGCTGGTTCGTCAGCCAGTATCCGCGATATGACGGCGGACGTGATCGCAACTTTGGGAAAGCCAGGTGTATTAGTGCACGGCATCAACACACGCCCTGGTAAACCGACGATTCTTGGTGTTTGCGATGGAAAAGCGCTCATTGGTTTACCGGGTAACCCTGTGAGCGCGCTGGTGAATGGATATCTGTTTGTTGTTCCAGTGATAGAGAAACTTTTGGGAATTAATTTAACCAAGCCGAAACCATCGGTTAAGGCCAGGTTGACAGTTAATCTACCTTCTCAAGCCGGACGAGAAGATTGGCAGCCCGTTAAGCTGGTTTCGGCTGATGGTGGCTGGCAAGCAGAACCGATTTTTGGCAAATCTAATTTGATTTTTAGCCTGGCTGCGGCTAATGGCTTGATCAAAATTCACCCTGATGCGAACGGAATCGGTGCCGGGGAGATAGTGGAAGTCTTTTTAATGGATTAGAAGAATGACCCGGAAATGCTGCCCGCGAAGAGGCTGTGACCGATTTGTAAGTCCTGAAGCTAATATCCAAATTTTCATGTAAAGGCTTAAAAAATTAAAAATGTCTGTTTACCTGCATGATATCCCCTTATCAGAAGCAATGGCTCAGCTTGAAGGCGCGCTGCGCAGCGCAGATTTGTGGCAGGTTCTATCCTGTGAAACAATTCCCCTTGACGAAAACAGTCTGGGACGTGTTCTTGGTGAACCAATTTGGGCCTTAAAATCGTCACCTCATTACCATGCCAGCGCCATGGATGGATTTGCTGTTCGCGCGGAAGCGACTGCTGGAGCGTTGCCAGCCTTGCCCATATCGTTGGCTTTTGGCGAACAGGCGCTTTATGTTGATACCGGAGATCCACTTCCTGACTGGGCAAATGCAGTTATTCCCATAGAAAATGTTGAGCCAGTAGATTCTGATGGGAATGTTTCTGCGGATGTTCGTAAGCCAGGATGGATCCGGATCCGCAGTTCAATCGTACCTTGGAGCCATGTACGACCGTTGGGTGAAGATATAGTTGCGACTCAACTAGTGCTGCCGGCTGGGCATGTGCTCAGGCCTTATGACCTGGGTGCGATCGCTGCATCTGGGCACGTCTCCATATCTGTGACCAGACGCCCACGCGTGGGGATATTACCCACTGGAACTGAGCTTGTACCAATTGGCGCAGAACTGCGGAGAGGCGATATTCTGGAATATAATTCGCTAGTTATTGCTGCGCAGATTAAGGCTATGGGCGCTGAGCCGGTTCGTTTTCCGATCACACCTGACGATTTTGAAGCCATTTGTGCGCGAGTAGTTTCTGCAACTGACACTTGTGATCTGGTTTTGCTGAACGCCGGTTCATCGGCTGGTAGCGAAGATTTTTCGTCACGGGTTGTTGAGAAACTTGGGCGGTTAATTTTTCATGGTGTGGCTGTTCGTCCTGGTCACCCCGTAATTTTTGGAATGATAAACCGGGTAGACGAGCAATCGACCGTTTTGAGAGAAGTTCCCATTTTTGGTGTTCCGGGTTATCCAGTTTCAGCAGCGCTGACAGTGGATATTTTTGTTGAGCCGGTAGTTGCCAGGTGGTTGGGACGGCGCCCAGATGAATATCCAATTTTGCCAGCCATTATGACGCGTAAAACCGTTTCCCCTGCCGGTGATGATGATTTCATTCGAGTGGTGGTCGGGCGAGTGGGTGAAAAAATGTTAGCTGCACCGATTTCGCGCGGGGCAGGTGTAATTACATCACTCGTGCGAGCCGATGGATTGGTGGTTCTTCCGAGGGGCGTACAGGGCGTAGAAGCTGGGGAGTATGTCAATGTGCGATTATTGCGATCGCGTGAAGAAATCGATCAAACTATTTTTTGCATTGGTTCTCATGATGTCATCTTGGATTTGATGGCACAATTTCTCTCGCGGATCGATCGCCGTTTGGTTTCGGCTAATGTCGGCTCACAGGGTGGTCTGGTGGCTTTAAGGCGCGGAGAAGCGCATCTGTGCGGTTCACACTTGCTCGATCCGGAAACCGGTGATTACAACCTGCGTTATATTCGTGAATATTTACCCGGAGTGCGTGTCAATGTGATGGGATTTGTTCACCGCGAACAGGGCCTCATGGTTCGGCGTGGTAACCCAAAGGCAATAAAATCCTTACAGGATTTGGTTACAAGCGGGATTATGTTTATTAACCGACAGCGAGGCGCCGGCACGAGAGTTTTACTGGATTATCACTTGAACTTAATGGGGATAGACTCAGGTCAAATCAAAGGTTATGCTGATGAAGAATACACCCATCTGGGCGTGGCTGCCGCGGTAGCATCGGGTCGCGCGGATTGTGGGATGGGGATCCCGGCGGCGGCGCAGGCGTTGGAGTTGGACTTTGTGCCGTTGTATCAGGAACGCTATGACCTGATTATTCCAGCTTTGTTCTCAGAAAGCAAATTACTCAGTCCATTACTAAATCTTCTTCAGTCACAGGATTTTAAGCATGCAATTAATAAGCTTCCAGGTTATGATACAAACTTGATGGGAAAGCTCATCGCGGAGGTAAATGATGTTTAACGCTCTAGTCGTCGACGATAACCGGTCTACTGCGGATTCTATCGTGATGGTTTTGATGGTTCTTGGCATTCAAGCGCGCGCAGCTTACGGGGCTGGGTCTGGGATGACGATTCTTCAAAACGAAACCCCTGATATGGTGATTCTGGATATAAATATGCCTGGTGTGAGTGGGTACGAGATTTTGGGCTATATTGGCCGCGAGCCGCGCCTTGCCAATGTCTCTGTATTTATTTGCACTTCTGATGATCAGCCCCAGACCAAGCAGATAGCGATGAAGGCCGGAGCGGATGGTTTTCTATTGAAACCGGTGACCGTGGACGCGCTGGAAACAGTGTTAAAGAAAGCCGGTTTTTTGTAGGCTCTTCAAAAAATGCTTAAGACCCCGCGAACTGCACAGGCGGGGTCTTTTTTTTGGAGGGGGGATGGATTTGGTTTGATTTCCTTTTAATATTGTCATTTTCTTTGATGCTTTGAAGTTCACAGGGGAAAGGCGATTATAATAAACTCGAGGAGACTAAAAATATGCCAATTTCAAGTGGAGTTTCCGCTCCTGACTTTATCCTCATGGATGATGCGGGTGTTTCACGCCGGCTTTCCGATTATCGCGGGCAGAGTGTGGTGCTATATTTTTATCCAAAGGATGATACGCCAGGCTGTACAACTGAGTCCTGCAATTTTCGCGACGATTATTCAGCATACGTAGAGGCTGGGGTGACTATTTTGGGTGTCAGTCCGGATTCAATCAAATCGCATGCAAAATTCAAGAAGAAATTTCAGTTACCGTTTCCCTTGTTGGCTGATGTTGAACATAGTGTCTGTGGCGATTACGGTGTCTGGGGTCAGAAAAAATTCATGGGCCGCGAATATATGGGTGTTTTGCGTGCTACGTTTGTAATATCTCCCGAAGGAAAAATCAAGAACGTTTTTGAGGATGTAAAACCTGCTGCTCATAGCCTGGAAGTATTGGCAGCCCTCAAAGAATAACATTATTTCATGAATAAAGATATTCCAGCGCCTTTATGCAATCAGATTACTCTCAACTCATTTCGCAAGTTATTGCATGTTCGTACTGAAAAAGACATTCTTGAAGTAATCATGCAGGCTGGCTTAGAATTGTTGGGCGTAGATGGCGCTTCTTTTGTTCCGTACGATGAGTGGGGACAAACGCTTCCAGCATTGACGTATGGGGAAGTGCCAAGCTTAACGCCTCAATCTTGGGCAGAGCGCCTTGCATTACCTGAAACTCGCCAGATTTGTAAAAATTGTAAGGCTTTGCAAAGTGGTTCAGGTTGTGTTTTGCTCACCTGTATGAAGTCAATATCAAATTTTGTGCATTGCTTTCCGTTCAATTGTGGAGGGCGTGAAGTAGGTGTACTCAATTTTTATTTTAATAGCGATGTCACTCTGGATGCAGATGCAAGCGTTTTTCTAATCGATATTCTAGATGCAGCTGGCCAATCCCTGGCAAACTTGCAAAGCCATGATCGACAAGTAGCTACGCTGCTCTATCTGCAAACAATCAATTCGCCCAAATCTGATTTATCTGTATTACTGAATGGTCTGCTGGAAAATGTACAACGCGTCCTGGATGTAGATTTTGCCGTGCTCTTCCTTCCAGGAGGTATTTCCGGGAATATTAATTCGAAATCGCAGTTATTTTCTCGAACCAGGCGAGAAGCGAATCCAGACAGTTCTATTCCTGATCTGCCTTTTCTTTTAGGGATTTGGAAAGACGTCTCGGCTTCTGGTCAGAGCATGTCGTTGGAAAATGTGGTTATGAATAATATTGAGCAGTGGAAGTCGCTATTGGCGATGCCATTGGTCTGGCGCGATGAGGAATCTGTTGGTTTGTTGGTTTTGGGATCCAATTCCAGGTTGGCGTTCACTCAGCGCGATTTAGCTTTGCTGGAGACTCTTGCAGGGCAAACTACCTTGCTGATTCAAAGTGAGTGGCTGATGGTCCAGGTCGAATACCAGGCTGTAGTTAATGAGCGTACGCGCCTGGCGCGCGAAATCCATGACGGACTTGCGCAAACCCTGGCTTTTTTAAAAATTCAAGCTGCGCAGATGCAAAGTTTACTTGCGCGCGGCGAGTCGGAAAAACTGACCAATACGCTGCAAGCTAACTACCGGACCCTCTCGGATGCTTATATCGATGCCCGCCAGGCTATTGATGATCTGCGCCGCGTACCAACGACTAATTTTCGTGACTGGATCAGCAAGCTTGCTATCGATTATGAGCAGGCTACCAACCAAAAGGTAAAAGTATCCGTGACGGAGTTTGCCACAGAGTATTCGGCCAATAACCAAACTCAACTCATTCGAATCGTACAAGAGGCTCTAAACAATATCCGAAAACATGCTGCCGCAAGCCAAGTGAATATTCTCGGGTTTCAGGATGGTGATTCATATCTGATCGAAATTAGAGATAATGGCCGCGGGTTTAATCCGGTAAGTGGACGGGTGGAAGGTTTATCTTCTTATGGGTTGCAAGGAATGCATGAACGTTCTGAAAGTATAGGCGCTAAATTCCAGATTACCAGCCAACCTGGGATGGGCACCTGTGTATCTCTTCGTGTGCCAGTGGCGGCTAAGGAGGATTTATGAGCCGATTACGGCTTGTTGTTGTCGATGATCATGCTCTTTTCCGGCGAGGGTTGGTCGGTTTGTTGGATGAAATGATCGATTTCCAGGTTGTAGGTGAAGCTTCAAATGGTCAGGAGGCGCTTTCAGTAATTGAAAACACCAGGCCTGATATCGTTCTCTTGGATATCAACATGCCTATTCTGGATGGAATTCAGACCCTGGGTATTATTCGGAAATCCCATCCGGAACAAAAGGTGGTAATGCTGACAATTTCGCAGAACGATGATGATCTGATTGGATCCATCGTTGCTGGGGCGAACGGGTATGTGTTAAAAAATACCGAGCCAGAGACTTTGCACAGCACAATTTTGCAGGTCTCAATGGGAAATTCGGTACTTTCCCCCGAGATTACAGCGAAGGTGTTGCAAGCCGTGCGCCGATCCAGAGATGATCATCATCGCGGTTTGCTAAGTGATCGCGAAGTCGAAGTACTGAAGTGTCTAGCTCGAGGGCAGACGACAGCTCAGATTTCGGGTGCTCTTTTTATTTCAGAGAATACTGTCAAGACACATATTCGCCATATTCTTGAAAAAATGGAAGTAAATAACCGGGCTGAAGCTGTTGCTAGAGCCGCGCAAATGGATTTGATATAGATTTACAAGTAGGAAAGCTGCAAGTTGGAATTCATGTAATCAACACAAAAAGCGGGTGATTGTAAAATCACCCGCTTTTTGTGTTGAAATCCCCCTTACATTACTGGCTTGTCGATGACAAAACGGAGAAATCTTGGTAAATTATTCTTGTTTGATTTTGGAATAAGTGAGAATCCTCGTAATGACTGATGTTCCTGGCCGACCAAGACGCGTTCTAATCATTTCTGCAAATCCACTTTTCCGCGAAGGGTTACGGAAAATGTATACAGAACGCTGGGGTGAGAAAGCCATTATTGTCGGCACACCAACCGAGATGACAGAAGCTCTTTCGGCGTTGGAAACACATTCGCCTGATTTGGTGATCGTAGATTACGACGATAGAGCAATCAATCGAGACGAATTTCTAAATCGATTTGTTACTGGGAAAACTCCAATGCAAGTGATGCTCGTTTCTCTGCAAGAATCGGGCCAGGTCGTCGTTTATGACCGGCGCACGTTAACTTCCGCGCAGGCTGAGAATTGGCTCAACGACCCTTGGAGCGAATAGAAGATCTAATTTTCTAGGAGTATGCTGATGCAGAATGCCCGCCATTTCGTGAACATCGTTGTACTGGTCGGAGTTGTGACAGTATTGTCCTATTTGGGGCTAAATTCTGTCGGGTTGATGCCAATCGAAGCCAGTGCACAGTCAATACCGATTGATTGGTTGTTCGATCTGGAGATCAAACTGATCGCTTTTTTCTTTGCGGTCGTCATGGTGCCTCTGGTCTATAGCCTGGTTGTATTCCGTCGAAAAGATGGTGATGAGAGTGATGCGGCGCACATAGAGGGGCATACCGGCCTTGAGATCACCTGGACAGCTATCCCACTCGTGATAGTCATTGCCCTGGGAATTGTTGGGGCAGATAATCTGCGCCAGGTTCGGGTTGTTGATCCTCAAGCGCTCGAACTGAAAGTAGTTGCCTTTCAATGGGGTTGGAGATTCGAGTATCCAGAAGGTTTCACCTCTAATCAATTATATTTGCCTGTCGCTAAGCAGGTGGTACTCAAGATGCAAAGCCAGGATGTTCTGCATTCGTTTTGGGTACCTGAATTTAGGGTGAAACAGGATATCGTCCCGGGGCGTGTGGAAGAATACCGCATTACGCCCACCAAAATTGGCGAATACAAAGTGCGGTGCGCCGAGATTTGCGGGACATCGCATGCCTATATGGAAGCACCAGTGATTGTCGTCAGCCAGGCGAATTATGCTGCCTGGATAGCTGAGCAAACTGCTTCAGCCCAGGCCGAGGCGCTGGCCAGCGCAGGAAAGCCGGATGCTACTCGTGGGAGTAAGCTTTTCCAGGAAAGTGGATGTAAAGCCTGTCATTCGTCGGATGGCGCAAAAGGTGTTGGCCCAACCTGGAAAGGTCTTTTCGAGACTCAGGTTAAGTTGGCGGATGGTTCGTCCGTGCTGGCAGATGAGGCTTATCTGGTCGAATCAATAAAATTGCCGGGCGCAAAAACAGTTGATGGATTTCCGCCGAATGCCATGCCAAGTTTTGGATATTTGACCGATGGCCAGGCCGCTGACCTGGTCGAGTTCATAAAGACACTGAAATAGGAGTCATTGAATGAAAATAAGCTCCTCGCGTGGAATTGGCGCTGCTCTGTGGTTTTTTGTTATAGGTCATGTTGCTGGAACAGCGATCGGTGTTCTCTTGCATACTCTGACAACGGGAAAATTTGAAACAGGCTATGTGTTGGATTTGCCCTCCTGGTTGTTGGGGGTACTGGTTGCGGTTGTCGCTTTCCTTTTTGCACTGATCGGTTATACGGGTGTGGTGCGGGCTTTGCTTTGGCAAGTGACGGGAACGGTGACAGGCGCGTTGATATTCTCTTTGGGCAGATTCTGGTTAGGTCTGAAGACTTTCGATTTGACCACTTTTGGGTTTACAGAACCGGCCTGGGTTTTTGGAGCTTTGATTGGGGCGGTTTCTTTCCTTGCAGGTGTTGGCGCGCTTACTGATTGGTATAAATTGGCGCTCGGACAAAAAATATCGGACCACCACGTTGACGATAATGGGTGGCAGAAATATTTTGGAGTGTCCCTTGACCATAAAGTAATTGGAATTCAGTACACCTTCACCTCTCTATTTTTATTGAGCGTTGGTGGGTCATTTGCCCTGGTTTTTCGAACTGAATTGGCTAAATCCGGGTTGGAATTTCTTTCACTCCAGTTATACAACACCCTGATGAGCTTACACGGAATGGTCATGATTGTATCGCTCCTTTTGGGAGTGGCTGGTGTGATCAATTACCTGGTACCGATGATGATCGGGGCTCAGGATATGGCTTTTCCACGATTAAATGCTTTTTCGTTTTGGGTCTCCATTCCCGCAGCCGTATTGTTGCTCTCCAGCCTTGCGCTTGGCGGATTTGATACCGGATGGACGGGTTATCCCCCCTTATCAGTACGCGCACCTTTGGGCATGGCGATGTTCTTTGTCGGTGTTTGGGTGGCTGGCTGGTCCTCCATTTTAGGAGCGCTCAATTTAATCGTGACCGTGCTGCGCATGCGCGCCAAGGGTATGATCGCTTTTCGCATGCCTATATTTGTGTGGGCGGCGACGGCGACCTCCATCATTTCACTAACCGCAACCCAAATGATCGGCCTGGCTTTTCAACTGGTTTTATTTCAACGCATGTTGGGCATGCCTTTCTTCGATACAGCCAAAGGTGGCAACCCGATTTTATTCCAGCACTTGTTCTGGTTTTACTCGCATCCAGTAGTTTACGTGTTTGTTTTGCCAGGTCTGGGCGTGATCAGTGAACTGCTGCCTGTTTTTGTTCGAAAACCTTTGTTCGGTTACAAATGGGTGGCAATGTCATCCCTGGGCATAGCGCTGGTGGGCTTCCTGGTCTGGGCGCACCATATGTTTTCATCGGGCATGAATGAATATTTGCGCGTGCCGTTTATGTACAGCACCTTATTGGTTTCTGTTCCGACTGGGGTTAAGTTTTTCTCTTGGGTAGCGACTCTCTGGCAGGGAAAACTTTCACGCAATATCCCAACGCCTATGTTGTTTGTCTTGGGCGGGATCGTAGTATTCCTTCTGGGTGGTCTGACTGGACCTCCGAATGCGACGGTGTCCACTGATCTGCACCTGACCGACACATATTTTATCGTTGGGCATTTCCACGATACGATGTTTGGTGGTTATATTTTCCCGTTCTTTGCAGCGCTTTATTACTGGTTTCCTAAAGCAACGGGGAAGCGTTTGAATGAAACTCTTGGGAAATGGCATTTCTGGTTGATGACGCCCTCTTTTTTGATTATGACCCTCTTTATGATGCGCGTGGGTTTGTTGGGGATGCGCCGTCGTATTGGGGACTATGACCCGGCCTTGGGTTTTGATCCGTGGCAGCTGGCGATGACGATATCTGCTTTTGCTATTGCTCTGGCAGTGCTCATTTTCTTCTATAATATTTACACTACTCTGAAATCTGGCGAAATGACCCCTGGAAATATCTGGAAATCACGTTCTCCAGAGTGGCAAGTGCCCTCACCCATGCCTGCTCATAACTATGACCACGAAATTGAAGTGGTGGGCGAACCTTATGATTACGGTCTGCCCGGATCCGTATACGTAAAAATACTCTCGGAGGAATAGACGTGACTCATCAAAATCATTCCGGTTCCTTGCGCCAGGGATTGGTAGTATTCATTGTTTTGGCATTCCTGACTTTTGTTGAGTTTTTCATCGCGATAACCAACCAGTCTTTGCTTTTGCTGGCGTTGGTTGCGTTAATTAAAGCTGGACTTGTCCTTTACTACTATATGCATATTTACAAACTGGTTGAAGTAGATGGAGAGACCGATCAGCATAGCTATGCATGGAAATTAGCCACAAATAGAATGGGTTTCTGGTTGTTTATTCTTTCAGATTCATTCTTGTTTGCGGGTTTGCTGGTCACACGTTTCAATTTACTCGGGCTCACCCGCCCGGATTTAAATCAATATCTGGGGCTGTTGGTGACTGGAGTGTTGTTGGTCTCCAGTTATTTTATGAATCGCGCCGAAACGCAGATGGGGCAGGGTAATCAAAAAGGATTCCTGGTCAGCACAACTGTTACCATGCTGCTTGGGATCGGTTTTCTGGCGGGTGTGGTTGGCGTAGAATGGCAGAATGCTCCATTTGGGGCGAGTGATAGCGCCGCTAGCGCAGTATTTTTTATGATGACTGGTATGCACGCGTTCCACGTTCTAACCGGCGTTATCTTCCTGGGGATTGTGCTGAACAATGGGCGGCGCGGATTGTACAGTGTAGAAAATCACTGGGCAGTGGAAGCCGCCACAGTTTACTGGCATTTTATCGATGTCGTCTGGATCTTCTTTTACCCGGCGTTATATTTGATTGGCCGGTTGGCGTAATAACATCTAAAAGGGGCAGCCTTGAGGCCATCCCTTTTTGGATTGAGGAATAGGGATGTCTCGTCTGATGATTCAGCGCTTTCTGGTCTGCATTGCCCTGGGCATTGTTATTGCGATTGGAATCAATGAATTCACTTTTATTTTTCTAAAGAGTGATGCCGGGCGCGGACCTCAGCGCATCGAGCTGCTTATTCCTGCCGGCACTGCGACCCGGATTGCAAAAGGCGAGCCCAATCTTTCCATCCCAAAAAATATGGTCTTTGTGGCTGGTGATACGCTGGTCGTTAAGAATCAGGATATTGTTGATCACAGGCTTGGCGCGATGTTCATCCCCACCGGAACCTCAGCTAGCCTGATCTTGAATGATGCCAATAACTATTCATACCAGTGTTCTTTCCAGCCTTCCCAGGTCTTCGGATTGGATGTCCAGGAACCGGTCACATCCGCAACCAGAGTGTATGGCATCCTCATTGCAGGGCTCCCTTTAGGTGTCATGTTCGTTATTTATAGCCTGATTATCTGGCCGGTGAAAACTGCAAAAAGGGGCTGATATGAGCGTCTGGCGCGCTATGTTTACCCGCAGCTGGATCCTGACCAGCCTGTTGGTGCTGGTTGGGACAGTTGTTTGCGCGCGATTAGGCATCTGGCAGTTAGATCGCCTGGCGCAAAGGCAAGCTTTTAACGCGCACTTTCTGGAGATCACGAAGACCTCGCCCTTGATCCTGGGTGCCTTCCCCAAGGATGACTTGACCCGGATGGAATACCGCCTGGTTACGGTCAACGGAATCTATGATTCGACCAATAGCATCGTGCTGAGGAATCAGTATCACAATGGCCAGCCTGGATATTTCCTCTTGACCCCGCTGTTGCTTGCAGATGGAGCGGCGGTCCTGATCGAGCGCGGCTGGATTCCAGCCGAAGGCAACGCCAAACCGGCGGATTGGCAAAAGTATGCTCAACCCGGCGAAGTCAGCATTAATGGAATGATTCGCCTTGGCCAGACCCAACCAGAAGTGGGTGGGATCCCTGACCCGGAGCTAACAGAGGGGCAGAAACGCCTTGATTTTTGGAACCTGGTCAACTTAGCCCGGATCAACCAGCAGGTGCCCTATAAACTGCTGCCAGTGTTCATTCAGCCGGATCCCTATCCCGTCCCAGGCAGTCCACCTTATCCTTACCAGCCAGTCATTGAAATCAGCGAAGGACCGCATTTAGGATATGCCTTGCAGTGGTTTTCGTTTGCTTCAATCCTGTTCTTTGGATATCCATTTTTCCTGCTCAAGCAGCTGGCTGCGCGCAATTCAAGCGCGGACCTGGAGGAGAATACATGAAATTTTCGCTCTCGACTTCCTTTGCAAAACTGGCTTTGTTTACCATCCTGGCGGTTTTCTTGCTGACAATCGGCGGCCGCCTGGTGGCTCTGAATGGTGATAATTTTGCCTGCCCCTCATGGCCGCTTTGTGCGCCAGCCAGCCTGTCAGGCTGGGCGCAAATGTTTCACCGAATCTCCGCCGGGTTTAGTTCAGTCCTGGTGTTGGGGCTGCTTTTTCAGGCCTGGCGAACTCAGCGGGATCATCGTTTGCTGCTGCCACTTACCACCACAAGTGTGGTTTTATTTTTTGCGCAAGCGTTTGTCGGCGCGATTGAAGTAACTCGTGGTTTCCCCGTGTATTTGATGGTTCTGCATGCCTTGACAGCCCTGGCATTATGGATCGCCATGCTTGGATTAGTCGTCGCCGCCGGTTTGTATGCGAAGGACTCGGTTGCATTTCCTCCGCTGGATGTTCGCCAGCGCCTGAAGGATTTTATTATCCTGACCAAACCAATCATTGTTTTGCTCTTACTCGTGACGACCTTTGCCGGCATGGTGGCGGGCGGGAAAGCCTGGCCTTCTCTTTCTATTGCGGTGTGGACGATGCTGGGCGGGGCATTTGCGGCAGGTGGTTCTGGCGCTATTAACCAGTATATTGATCGTGACCTGGATAAAAATATGCAGCGCACTGCCAGGCGTCCCCTGGCAGCCGCGCGAATGACGCCAGCTGAAGGGTTGTCGTTCGGGTTGGCGCTGTGCATTGCCAGCTTCTATATCATGGCTGGTTATGTCAACTTGTTGGCAGCCTTCCTGTCCCTGGCCGGGATTATTTATTACGTCTTCCTTTACAGTGTCTGGTTGAAAAGAGCCACGGTGCAAAATATTGTCATCGGCGGCGGGGCAGGCGCCATTCCACCCCTGGTGGGCTGGGCGGCGGCTACAGGTCGCCTGGACGTCCCAGCGTTAATATTGTTCCTGATCGTTTTCATGTGGACCCCACCTCACTTTTGGGCCCTGGCGATTGTCCGCCGTAAGGATTATGAGCGCGCCGGTGTGCCTATGCTGCCCGTCATCCGGGGCGAAATTGAGACTCGCAAGCAGGTTTTGATTTACACCATCGAATTGGTCGCGGTCACCTTTTTGCTGCCCATATTTAAATATACGGGTGTGATCTATCTCGTCTCGGCGGCTGCCCTTGGCGGCATCTTGCTATATTTTGCCTGGCGAGTATTCAAGACCGAAGGCAATAAAACCGCCTGGAGGATGTACCGCTATTCGAGTATGTACCTGATGTTTTTGTTCCTGGCCCTAATGGTGGATGCGCTGGTGTAATCCCAAACATCATTTATCCAAACAGGGGCAACAAGGAAAGAAATCAGATCATTCTAGATTGCAGTCGAATCACGCGAGTCGCTTGGAGAAAGTAGTGCGGAATTCGGCTCTCAACCACTCAGGTGAAGATGCAACCATTAGCAAGGTCAATAGCACAAACAAGCTCCAATTTGCGAGTTCATCCACTGCGAAAGCAAATTCAGCCTGGTATATTGATGGAATAAGCCCAAAAATCCGCACAAGGATGAGGTACCAGGTAGAAAGGAAAATTGTCAATAGTGTCCAGCGTGCAGTGGTGCTCACAGGATTTTGTTTGCGTGCCCAGATACATAGTTGTGGAACGGTGAAAAGCAGGAAGATCAAACGATAGTCCCAGTTATTACCCAGGAAAAAGGTTCCAATGTAGATCGTTGCACCCATTCGGAAAGCGTTCAGATTTCTAGTAGGGGATTCGCCTGGGTGAGTTTTTTCATGTGTGCCAATCATGAGCGCCGTGACAAAAAGAACGATCAAAATTAAATAGCTGATTGGCGATAGCAGAGCAAAAAGCTGTGGAACATTGCTCAAGCTTTGAATGTGTAGTGGAATTACGTTTACACCATAAGACAGGTCGGCGCCTTTTTCTGTGTAAGAAAAAGAGGCCACAATATTTTGATAAGTTAGCGCAGAATATATGGCCAGAGTTCCGAATGATCCTGCAACGAATTTTAAGAACCTAGGTCGTTTCTCAACTAAGAATATGCTTGTTCCAAAAAATGGGAATAACTTGAATAGAGATGCGATTATTAGCAATATTACCGACGCAAGTGCGGAATAATCCATCAAGACCAGAGCAAGGGCGCAAATAAAAAAGATGAATAAATCTACATTACCACGTTCGATAGCCAACATAACAGCCGGGGAAAAAATTATAGGGATGAAAATAAAAACTTCATGCGTTTGGATGTTTCCAGGGAAAAGTAGCAGCGCGAAAAAAAACATCAGCAACAAAATAGCTGCCATCCAGGGAATGTCATTTTGGGTGATGCCAGAATAAAAAAAGATATACCAGATCTTGGGGTAATTAAAATAACGCTTGAAGGGGTCGGCAGGGTTTTCAATGGCGGGGTCAAAACCTTGGCGGAAAGATTCGGCGCTTCCAGGTAAGATACGCAAATCTGCGAACGCTGGCCGCAGGGTTGGAATGTTCCATAACTTAAAAATGATTTCTGCGCCAAATATGGACATGCTGGCAAGTATCAAGGCTGTTATGGCAATCAGCAGTAATGCGTAAATACGGTTTCCGGTCATATAGTTAATTTATGAAAAATGAACTAATATCGACGGTAAATCACAGCCGTCTGATCTCGATACAATTCCTTCCAACCAACTTTTCTCAATGCATCGTTCAGCGGCCAGGATGGTGGAATGATTGCCCATTGAATATCATATTCTGAAAGGATATTTTGCCAGTTACCGGTTAGCGTGATGATTTGCTCATATTTCCGCGTGAAATTTTCACCATACACATCTGTCTGGCTGTCGATGAAGACTTTTTTCTCAGGCCAGAGATTGAAAATTAGGTAGCCGCCCCAGTCAAAGCGATTGAACATATTTCCAGATTGTGGATTCTCTTTTAGCCAATTCACTGCTTCTACTGGAAAATAAGATGGGTCAAAGCGGTTTTGTCCTTTGAGTGGACTGAGAACCAGCAAAATACTAAATATTAGAATGACGGTAACTGGCCAGACGACACCCTTAATTTGATCTTCCACCTTTCTGAAAAGAATTTCATATCGATTAACCAGCGGGATGCTTTCACAACCCGTCAACGTGGTTGCCAGAACAAAAGGAGCGACCACGCCATAAAGATGGACATTACGAGCGGACATCAAGCTCATCGCGCTGAAACCGGCTAGTAAAAATGCATGACTGGTAGGGATGTGTTCTTTTTTTATCGCTAGCAGAAAAATTGAAAGTGCCAAAAACGCCAGTAAAACAAAAAATTTTGGTTGCAGAAAATCAGGTGGATTGGTTTCGTTCGTATGCATGATCAGGTATTTATTATTTACATACCCGACAACGGTTGTCCAAGTGCGCAAACCTACTGGGTTTACAAGAGTTGCCAAAATCGAAAAACCGGTAGCTAATCCCAAGCGAATTCCCGGTTGGACAGGTGTTTCATCTCTATGGAGTAAAAAATTCCAGCCCCAATCAGCCAAATATGCGCCCAGGACAAGAAATCCGGCGATAAATTCGCCGTGAACATTGGCCCATAAAAGCATTAACGCGGGGAAAAGCCAGATATTGATTTTTTCTTCTTTACTGAGACGCTCTGTCAGTAAAAGCCAGATCGCAAGAAAAAGCATGGTGAAAATGTGCGGACGGATGATCCAGTGTAGGGACGAGATAATTGCGCCGAAAGCAGTTATAAAAAATATTGGGAGTCTGATGCCGGTCTGAACAACACCGTATGCATAAATTAATGTGAATGTCGTGGCGAGTACTGCTGCAGCTAGAATTACGAGGCCATCCATCCCAAAAAGATAATATGTGAGATAAAAAAATACACCTGCCAGCCATTCATGCGGAGCGAAGGGTTTTCCATAATTAGTATGCGAGAAAATATCGTTGACTGGCGGCAGGTTGCCGGCCAGCACGTAGCGGCCAATGGCCAGGTGGCGCAGCAGATCGCCATCCGAGTTGAGCATGCGCGGGCCAAGCAGCAAGGCTCCAGCGAAGACACAAAAAAAGAGAATGTCCTGAAAGCGAGGGATGAGATAGTATTTCATGCCCCTAATTTACCATTAAAAACATCAGGACGAGACATTAGTCTCGTCCTGATGTCGCTAGAGTTTATTCACCCAGGTAATCGCGCAGTTTCCGGCGAATGGAGGGGTGGCGCAGCCGGCTGAGTGCCTGGGCCTCGATCTGGCGCACACGCTCACGGGTAACCCCCATCTTGCGGCCCACTTCTTCGAGGGTGTAAGCCTGTCCATCCAGGAGGCCATAGCGCAGTTGTAAAATGCGCACCTCGCGTGGCGGCAGGCTGTTTAAGACTTCAGCTAGGTGTTCTTTTAGCAGGTTGTAAGTCGCCGTATCATCGGGTGGAGCTGCTTCGTCGTCTTCGATGAAATCGCCGAGGACAGAATCTTCCTCGTCGTCGGTTGGTGTTTCCAATGAGAGCGGGCGGCGCGCCACCTGGATCATGTTCTCAACTTTTTTAGGTGGGACCTCCAATTGATTTGCCAGCTCTTCCACAGTTGGCTCGCGGCCTAATTTTTGGGTTAGTTGATGCTGGACGCGCAATAACTTGTTGATTTGGTCGCCCATGTGCACCGGCACACGGATCGTGCGGCCCTGGTCGGCGATGGCGCGCGTGACGGCCTGGCGGATCCACC
>CAZHWV010000015.1:0-47415 GCA_964536185.1 uncultured Anaerolinea sp.
GCCAGCTTCGCCGAGCATAAGACCGAGTTTTGCAGATGCAATTGCACCGCAGCCGGTCTGCACAACAAGAACATCCTGTTTGAGTAATTCGCGAACGACTTTGACGTGCAGGTAATCCTGTTTTGACCGCGGGTTATTGCAACCGACGATAGCTGCCACGCCACGAATACGTCCGCTCATGATGGCATCATTCAATGGCCGGAAAGACGCGCGATACGAACCACCTAACATGTAATTGATGTATTCGTGTGAAAAACCAGGAATCAAATCTTCTTTTTCGTCTGGAATATGAACTTCACCGCGGTTTTTGTAATTGTCGATGGCAACTTTTAGGATGTCTTTTGCTATTGTGAGCGCATGGTGCTCATTGAATTCGATGTGTGTTGCGCCAGTAATTTTGACTTTCGGGGAGGTTGTGATGATTTTTGTGTGGAAGTGACTAGCCAATCCGACTAAAGCCTGCATGATGCACTGGACATCCACGACCATTGCCTCAACCGAACCGGTTAAGATTGAGAGCTCCTGGTGAAGGAAGTTACCAGCTGCCGGGATTCCCTGACGCATGAGAGTCTCATTTGCCGTGCAGCAAATACCTGAAAGCTGAACACCTTTAGCGCCTGCAGCCTTGGCGTATTCAATAATTTCGGGATCCTGGGTGGCAGCGACGATCATTTCGCTAAGAGTGGGTTCGTGACCGTGAACTACAACATTGACCATATCGGTCTTGAGCACACCAAGGTTGGCTTGTCCAAGAACGGGAGCAGGGGTTCCGAAGAGAATATCCGATATATCGGTGGCAATCATGGATCCACCCCAACCATCAGCCATGCTTGTCCGAATGGCATGGCTTAGGATGTGTTCGTAATCCTGATCATCGCCAATATGAGTGCGGTGTAAAGCTTCAACCACCTCACGATCGACACCCCGAGGAATGACGCCCAGCTGCCGCCAGAGTTCCTGGCGTTTTTTGGTTGCTCTACGAGCAGGGACGATTTCGCCACGCTGTTGGCCGAATTGAGCGATGTAAATATCTGCCAGGTCATTTGCGATTTCGTCGGGAGAACGTCCTTCAATTTTTATATCGTAAAAACTCGCCACCTGACGTAGCTTGGCAATGTCTTTCAGGAAAAAGCCTTCGGTTTCGTGGTTGGCGACAGCTTTTAAAGTAAAGGCCATGTCGCGTCCGTGATCAGAATGGGCTGCTGAACCTGCCGCGATAGAGCGTGTCAGGTTGCGCGCTTGAACAGTCTCCAGGGTGGCACCACACACGCCTACATCGCCATTTTTTGTCAAACGGCAAGGACCCATACCGCACTGTTTGCAGCACATGCCAGCCGCGCCGATATTGCAAGGTGACATATTATCAGCGCGACTGAAAGCAGTCCCAATTCCCAATTCATCTGCGCGGATAATCATTTGCTGCGCAGCGGGGTCAATCGTATATTCGGTTATGTCTCTTTTTTTAGGCATGTCTTACCTCTATTCATCCATATTCTTAATGACACCCATACCTGGGCAATTCCATAACGGTCGTCCACTATAAGGCGCTTTTTGCGCGAAGCTGACGGTTTTTTTTACGGTTAAGTATGTCGCGGTATTTCGGAAAACGCTGGCACCTTCTTCTGCTTTGCCGGTTTCCACCATCATCGGAATTTGGCCAAGATAACCGGCCTCTTCTAGAATGCGCAGAAGAGTTTCGTGCGTGACAAGATTTTCATCAAACTCGACTTGCACAACCTGAAATGCACTGCTGGCATAGATATCTTTTACACCTGGCAATGCAAACAACATACGCCTGACCTCGGTGACATGGTGATCACCGAACAAGGCGGGCGTATTAAATGTGGATTTCTGCATTTGAGCCTCCTGAATAATTAATAAAGACAAAAATAAGCAAAAGGTAATTTGTTAGATATTGATATATCAGATAGTCGCATATTATTTTAGCGTGTTTCGAGAAATGCATAATGTGACAAATGTCATAGTTTTTACTTTCTACATCTCTTTTTGAATATGCAACTATCAAAAACAATTATAATGCTTGTGTTCTACTATAATAGTTCCAAATGTTACTATCTATTTCTTACTAAAATATGACGTTGTGAGAAAATTCACAAAGTTTTCAAGGCGAGTTTCGAGAAACCGTGAAATTATGGTATTTCGCTTTATAATTATGGGTAAGATATTGGCCAGGTATTGAAACATGCGAAGACAATCCATCCTGCTATTAATGATGACGATTATTATAGTGGTCATGCCGGTGCAGGTGGGCGAGGTAGTTTTTTCGCCAGTTGTGCGGATACAGGTTGATACAGACCCAATCTCCCTGATCAATGTGGTAAATGCGCTTCGGGCTGCGAATGGGCTTCCAGGATATTCGATCAATTCCATCTTGATGTCCTTGGCACAGCGGCATGCGCTTTATATGTCTGTCGCTGGGGTGACACATTATGGCGAGGATGGTTCGAGTCCTTGGCAGCGTGGGTTGGGCGCAGGATATCCTCTGGCTGGCGATCTTTCGCGCGGCGGATATTTTTCGGAAAATATCACTGCTGGAAAAAGTCTATCAGTGCAAGATGCCGTGGCTTCATGGCAGGGTGATGCACCCCATTTATCGACAATGCTTTCCCCTAACTTAACTGAAATTGGCGCGGGGGTCGTAGTGGTAGGCGATTTTGTCTACTACGTGATTGATTGCGCCCGGCCGACCACCAGCGGACAGCCCCAAGTCTATACGCCTGTCCCTGGTGATTTGCCACCAGTAGGAATTTCTGAAGATACCCCGCTGATCGTCAGCACACTCATCCCGGTTACGGCGCTACCAGATGGTAAGGTTTATCATATTGTGAAGCCTGGCGAGACGCTCTGGTTGATTGCGATCTCATACGGAGTTAAAATAGCGGAATTGCGACAGTGGAATGGTCTGACTGAGCCCCAAGGTATATTTCCGGGTAATAAATTATTCATAAAACAAGAAAATACACCAAGGCCGGTAACTCCAACGTTAACTACTACATTCTTTCCAATCCCTGTGGCCACTTTGACGATGGTAACTTACCCATCGCCTACCCCGACTGCCTTACCAATACCGATGGCAGCAATTCCGGTAAATTCAAATTTGTTAGCGCTGGGCATTATTGTGGCTGCGGCACTTGTTCTTGCGGTCGTATTTGTTCGCGCCGGGCGAAAAATCTAATGACAAATGCTGGTACACCTTTTCGAGTAGCCGCTCACAAGAAAAAAAAGATTGTTATTATGTGATGTATGGTATGGCGAGAAGGTGATGATTGTCCTTGGTGTGCTTTTTAGTTACGTTGTAACCTTGTCTTACTTTCGGGCTTTTCGAAGAAGTAAGATTTGGTAAGCCTGAAACAGAAGAATATACAATGCAAAATATTGTAAACCGGGCAAACGCGATACTGTCTTTCAAGGAGAATTTATGAAGGCTTTTGTACTAATTAATATTCGCACTGGGGAAATATATGATGTTATTCACCAGTTGCAAAAAATTACTCAAGTAAAAGATGTTAATATGACCTTCGGGCCATACGATGCCGTGGCAGTTGTCGAGTCGAAAGATATAGATGATCTAGGAAAAATCCTCGCGGGTTCAATTCAGCCGATACCTGGCGTAGAAGAGACATTAACCTGCTTAGCAGTGGAGATATAACAGTTTGTCCACTTTTATCAAACCAACTGAGACTCAGTCTCCTCCCGGTTTCTCTCGGCGATTGGGAGAATTGCGTTCGGGTTTGAGGCTTATCCCTGCTGAGCTATTGGCTGTCCGAACCGGCTCGGTATATCTTGACCTTGGCGCTGGATCAGGAGAATTTCACTTAGAATTATATGCGCAGGCTGTTACCGGCATATACCCGGAATTGATTTTTTTTTCAAAAATGGGTGAAGAATTGCCTGAGTTTTTACAACTATTGCTCTTGTATTATTTTGAAAAGGCTGATGACACAGTTCCGGTTGGGAAATTTGTCTCGTTTGCCGATCTGCCGGGAGGGCGTATGTATGCTCAGGCTTTTCAGAGCTATTCTGGCGATGAAATCGTAAAAACCTTTGGCGAAAACCTGGAGACCTTTAAAAAAGCCTGTGAACAGGCGAACGGGCAAATCATAGAATTGGCTCATGCAGCGTATGTCTTTCAGGCTCTGCCAAAGGTCTCAGTCCAATTTGTTTATTGGCTTGGCGATGAAGATTTTCCATCATCCTGTAAAATTCTATTTGATAGTCGAGCCACTCATTACATTCCGATTGATGCTTGCGCAATTATTGGCAGCGCGATAACAAAAAAAATTATTAAGAATTTCTCTGCAAAAAAAGCCAGTACCTAAATCCATTTCTCGCGATTTTGGCGAAATCCACTGGAAAACATTTATTCGTAGTGATGATTGTTAAAGAAAAATTAAGACAGGAGAAACATAAAAAATGAAAATTGCGATCACAGGAAAAGGTGGTGTCGGTAAAACAACACTAACCGCGCTGATTGCGCAGCTGTTTGCTGAACAGGGTCGCCAGGTTTTGGCAGTGGACGCGGATCCTTCGCCATGCCTTGCAGGTGCCCTTGGTTTCCCTGATGAACTTCGAGCAAAATTGTGTCCAATTTCAGAAATGGATGACTTGATTTTGGAACGTACTGGCGCCAAAAAAGGGCAAACTGGTGGCTTTTTCACGATCAATCCTCGCGTTGATGACATACCAGAACGATTTAGTGTTGTCCATCGTGGTGTCCGTTTGCTTGAAATGGGCAGCGTGGAAATAGGTGGATCCGGCTGTATTTGCCCTGAAGCAGCAATACTCAAGACTCTCTTCACGAACCTTATGTTCCGCAAGGATGAAATACTCATTCTGGATATGTACGCTGGCGTCGAACATCTTGGTCGTGCGACAGTTGATTTTGTGGACGCCATGCTGGTTGTTGTTGAACCTACACGGCGCTCGCTTGGGACGGCTGCACAGATAAAGAAATTGGCCAATGATATTGGTCTCAAACGTCTTTATCTGGTTGGGAATAAGGTGAGAAATAGCGACGAAGCCGAATTCCTTAAATCGGAATCTCCCCAAATTCCACTATTGGGGTTCTTGCCAGTGGATTTGGCCGTTCAAGAAGCTGATCGATTGGGCATCCCGGTTTTTGACCATGTGCCATCAGTGAGAGAATCTGCAGAAAGAATCATGAAACAACTCGAGAATTTGGTACGGGTCGAATAATCTTCAAGTTATTCGGAAAAAGGAACAGGTTTATGACTATAACAATTGCGCTAGCAGGTAAAGGCGGTGTTGGCAAAACCACCGTGGCAGGAATGGTGATTAAGTTCCTGGCTCAAAACCAGACCGGTTCGATTCTGGCGATTGATGCTGACCCGTCTTCTAATCTAAATATGGTCTTGGGGTTAGAATTGGATTTCACCGTCGGGGAAATCCGTGAGGATATGCTGCACCAGGTGAAAGAATCTCTGGCAATGGGTGGAGCGGCCATGGGAGGGCTGCCTGGGGGCGTCTCTAAGCGGGAATACCTGGAATATCACGTTCGCTCATCGCTGGCTGAAGGCTCACGTTTTGATTTGATAGCAATGGGTCGCGGAGAGGGACAAGGTTGTTATTGTGCGGTTAATCATAACCTGCGTGAGGTAATTGATGGCATAAGCAAGCATTATGCCTATGTGGTCATCGATAACGAGGCCGGAATGGAGCATCTCTCGCGCCGAACCACCCGTGATGTACAGCATTTGCTGATTGTCAGTGATCCTTCTCAGCGAGGTTTAGTTGCTGCCCAGAGAATTGCAGATATGAGCAAGGAGCTCGACGTCCGAATTGAAAACTCTTATCTTATTATCAATCGACTTCAAGGGAGTCTGCCTGCCGAAGCGAAGACTTTTGTGGAAAAAATCGGTGTTCCTTTATTGGGTACGATTGCTGCTGATGATGAACTGACTGCTTATGATTACACTGGGCGACCTTTGGTGGAGCTGAGTGATGCATCGGCTGTGTATCAATCTATCGAGGAAATGCTGACCAAGATTTTGTGATTGTGGTGAAAAGAATTAGAACCATTTATTAAGGGCTAATAATCACATCTAAAATGTGACTATTAGCCCTTAACTGTGCTCCTGGGCGGACTCGAACCGCCGCTTTTAGCTCCGGAGGCTAACGCTCTATCCACTGAGCTACAGGAGCGTAGAGCGGATTTTACCATAAATGTGGAGCTAGTATAAGTTTACGCTTGGGCTTCGGACCAGCGTCTACGCTTGCGCATTTGGAGCCAGGTGAGCCAGCTCGGTTTGGTAATGCTGGATGATGCCAGTGTTTCCACCTTCATCACCGGTTTTGAGCAGTTGCTGCTTTTTGTGGGCTAATTCTCCACAAACCTGGTAAAAGCGGCTGGTTGTCCGGTAGCGCCCGTCTAATAGGCCGGTCAAGCGCGCAAAAGCCTGGGCCCAGGCCGAACAAGCCGTGCGGTATTGAGCCGGGCTGATCCGGCCAAGCTCGACTTCCTCGTGCAGATGGTTGATAATATTGCGTTGCTCAACCCAGGTTGCCCATAAAATCACCAGGAACATGAAAAACACTCCAAACCAATCCAGAAATGAACCCACGAAGCAGGTCATTTCGCCAAAGAAGGGAATACCCGCGAGCGTGTTGTGAAATGAATGGGTGAATATTGCCAGGCTAAAGCCCATTACTGGCGCGATGAACTTCAGCAGCCACGAACTGCTTAAGCGCGTGACTGCCAATCCGATACCGATGAAAGCCGTATAAAATGGATGTTGCCAGCCGACGAGAATGACTCGGATCAGGACCAACTGGAATAAACCTTGCCAACTTCCGGATTCATAACCGCGCCAGATGTAAAGAACATTTTCGGTGGCGGCAAAGCCCAGGGCCGCGATCCCGGCATAAACAATACCATCCAGTACGGAATCGAATTCGCGGCGAAAAACAAGGAAAACCAACAAGACGGCCATTCCTTTCAGACTTTCTTCCACAAACGGCGCGCTGATCGAACCTGTAGCCAGGTCACTGGCCATTTCAGATCCGGTCATTACAAAGATGGTAATACCAAAGCTTGTATTCAATATGTAAGCGCCGCCAGCTGCCACCAGCATGCCCCACGTAAACACGCCGATCAGGAGTCTTATAGGCTCCTTTTCGTAACGATCCAGCCAGTATAATATATAAGCAAAAAAGAACATCGGCACAAACCCGAAAAATAAAGACGCAAAAAATGCCATACCTGCCTCCAGACCATGTATATGATTGTATTGTCAATTTCTCCAAAAACCAAGTGGAGCCGTAAATTGTGATGTACTCATAAATACTCTGATAGATAGTTTTTAAATGTTTCTATCTGCGTTTCTCTTGATTGATTATTAGCTTAATGCTAAACTGAGTATACCCTGTAGCGATTGGAAAATCCCATGCCTGAAAAAATACTGATCATTGATGACGACCCTGACACGCTTAAACTGGTTGGCCTGATGCTGCAAAAGCAAGGTTTCCAGATTATTTCTGCCAATTCTGGTTCTCAAGGGCTGGAACTGGTTCTTTTGGAACATCCTGATCTCATTCTGCTGGATATAATGATGCCGGGCATGGATGGATATGAAGTGGCTCGCCGCTTGAGGGCGGATGAAAATACTTTAGATATTCCAATATTAATGTTCAGCGCCAAGAGCCAATTGGATGATAAAGTAACAGGTTTTGATGCTGGGGCAGACGATTATCTGACCAAGCCCACCCATCCTAGCGAATTGCAGGCGCACGTCAAGGCATTGCTAGCGCGGTCATCAAAGAATAAGCTTATTCCATCCAGTAGACCTATTCAAGAGCGCGCGTATGTAATTGGGGTGATTGCCGCACGGGGGGGGTTGGGTGTAACGGCAGTGTCGATCAACCTGGCCGCCAGCCTGGCCAAGAGGACTGGCGCAGGTGTGATCGTGGCTGAATTCAGGCCGGGGCAAGGCACGCTTGGTAACGATTTGGGAATTGATAGGCTGAATGGATTAACCGAGTTGCTGAACGCCCCCGCGAATGAGATTACGCGTACTTTGATCGAAGAAAAACTTTACAAATTGCCCGATGGACTCCAATTATTAGCCTCATCGGCGCGGCCTAAAGATGCAGCGCTGTTGCAAAACCTGCCGCAATTTGAGGCTATCTTGAGCCGCATGGAGTTCATGACTCGTTATGTTGTAGTTGATCTGGGCTGCGGTTTAACTGCTCTTAACCAGAAACTTGCGTTGTCTTTTAATGAATTGATCGTAGTTGTGGAACCATTTGAAAATTCACTACAACATGCACAATGTTTGCTTGAAGATCTCGCTGGTCTGGGAGTGGATAACAATCGCCTGTTTGTGGCAGTTAATTACCGCTTGCGCTCAGACATCCCACAGCTTTCTGTAATGCAGATTCAGGCTCATATCACCATACCAATTGATGTGTCTTTTACACCGGCGCCCGAACTCTTTCAGCAAGCCAGCCATAAGCACCTTGTGGCCAGTTCCATGACTATGGAAAGCCTGACCGCGCAGCAGTATAATGGCCTGGCAACAAAAATCGAAGCGCGTGCTCGTAAAACCGCCAAGTTATGACAGATTTCTCCAGTCAGATACTGGAATCTATTGAATTTGCTGCTGAACTAATTCGAAAGGCCCGCCATGCTATTGTCTTGACTGGCGCGGGCCTTTCGACTCCCTCTGGAATTCCAGATTTTCGTTCCGAGGGTACCGGTTTATGGTCGCATGACCAGCCGCTTGAAGTGGCTTCATTGTTGACTTTTCGCACGCACCCTGAGCTTTTTTTTCAGTGGTTCCGACCCTTGGTCCGGCAGATCTATTTCGCAGAGCCCAATCCGGCTCATCTTGCCCTGGCAAAACTGGAAGCAGGTGGGCATTTGCGGGCAGTCTTGACTCAGAATATCGATATGCTACACCACAAGGCGGGTTCGAAGCAGATTTATGAGCTGCATGGATCTCTGCGAAGCCTCTCTTGCACCCAATGTTACCGGCAGGTCGGTTTTGAAAATCTTCTCTTTGCCTTCATAGAAAATGGTACAATCCCTCATTGTCCGACCTGTTCAGCCATCCTGAAACCTGATGTAATTCTGTTTGGAGAGCAGCTTCCGCAAAAGACGTTGTTTGATGCTCAGCGCGAAGCCCGTAAATGTGACCTAATCCTTGTGATTGGTTCATCCCTCGAGGTTTTACCTGTTGCGGGACTGCCCATGCAGGCGATTGACCGTGGTGCACACTTGATTATTATTAACAACAGCCCGACCTACCTCAACGTCCGCGCAGACATTGTGCTGCCGGAAGATGTGGCTAGGATTATCCCAGCAATTGCAGAGCGGGTGCTTGATGAACACCATTGATACCAAACTGGTCGATCGGTACAAGCGTTTGATCGAAATTTCTCGCGATCTGGCTTCCACCCTGGAACTGGATCCATTGTTGATCCGAATTATTTGTGCGGCTCGCGATATTACTGAGTCTCAGGTAGCCTCCATTCTGTTATACGACTCGGGTGCTCGCCAGCTTTATTTCCAGGTAGCCACGAATATGGATCCAATGATGCGCGGCCTGGTGGTTCCGATGGATAGCATTGCTGGCTGGATTGTGACCAACTGCCAGTCGGTGCGAATCGCGGATGTTTCCAGGGATACGCGTCACTTCAATAAGGTTGCCAAAACACTCAGCTTCGACACGCGCAGCCTGATCGGCATTCCGTTGATCACCAAGGACAAAGTCATTGGTGTGCTGGAAGTGATCAACAAGGAAATTGGGGAATTCAATGATACCGATGAGGATCTGTTGACCGTCATTGGGGCACAGGCGGCTATCGCAATCGAAAATACGCGCCTGTTTCAGCAATCCGACCTTATTGCAGAATTCGTTCATGAGCTGCGCACTCCACTGGCTTCGCTAAGTACCGCCACTTATCTTTTGCTTCGTCCGGAAATATCCCGCGAACAAGCCCAGCAGATCACCACGAATATCCACACTGAAACCTTGCGGTTGAATGCGCTAGCATCTTCATTCCTCGACCTGGCCAGGCTAGAATCCGGGCGGGTTCAATTCCAGAAATCGAGTTTCCCGATTCGAGCGCTGCTTGATGAATGCAAAATCATCATGCAGACCAAGGCTGATGAGACTAATGTTTCTATTGAATTGGAATTGCCCGAAGATATACCAGTAGTGGATGGCGACCGAGATAAGTTAAAACAGGTCGTCCTTAACCTGATCAGCAACGCGATCAAATATAACCGCCCTGGCGGTAAAGTAGTGGTCAGTGCCAGCGTGGAGGAAAAAACCTGGCAAATTAGCGTGATGGATAACGGGTACGGCATTCCAGAAGATGCTCTGCCTAACTTGTTTCAAAAGTTTTATCGCGTTAAGGGGATGGAAACAAAAGTCGCCGGCACTGGCCTGGGGCTGTCCATTTGTAAAGGCATCATCCAGGGACATGGCGGGAGGATGGAAGTGAAAAGCCAGGCTGGATTTGGGACGACCTTCACCGCTTTTATTCCGCGCTTGTAGACTTTGAAGTATGCAATTTCCAGTTTGAGTTTTTTTGTTTACGGTCTAATCAGCACCTTGAGTGTGCCTGTCTGCGTGGCAGCGGCGAAGGCGCGCATACTTTCGGATAGGTCATACTTGGCCGCGATGATGACAAGCGGATCGACTTTTTTTTGCTGCATCAGGCGCAAGGCTGGTTCATATGGGCCACATCTAGAACCAATGATGTTTATTTCGTCGACCACCATGGAAGACAGGTTGAGCGTAATTTCCCCTTTGTAAGTGCTTTTCAAGACAAGAGTTCCGCGTGGTCGTATGGCTTTGCGCGCCAGGTCAAAGCCGGCGGGTGAACCGGTAGCTTCAACAACAATATCCCAACGCCATGGCAGGATTTCACTCTCGTCGATCAATTTTATTCCCCTCTCGGTTAATAATTTTCTCTGAAGCTCATGTCGCGCCACTACTCGCAAATCTGCCCCGGTGAGAGCGAGGGTCTGCCCAATTAGCTGCCCTAACCTGCCAGCACCGATTAAAAGCACACGGTCAGTTGGATGAATATGCACCTGTTGTTGAATTTCCAAAGCGGCGGCTAGAGGTTCGGTAAATACGGCCATTTCATCGGGAAGGTCATCGGGGACGATATGCAGATTATTAAGCGGCAAAGTGGTGTATTCAGCGAATACCCCCTCATGCCTGGCGATCCCCAGAACGCTGCGTTTTTCGCAATGCGTCGGACGTCCGCTTTGGCATTGCTGGCAAATTCCGCAGCTGACATTGATCTCACCAACTACGCGCTTGCCGATCCAGTCTGTGCTGCCTATCTGGGGCTGCCCAGACTCGGATGGTTGAATGTTTACGACCTCGCCGACAAATTCATGCCCAGGGATACCGGTAAATGGGTAATAACCTTTGACCAACTCCAGGTCGGTTCCACATATACCTGCCAGGCGGACACGGATAAGTGCCTCATGGGTTAGAGGTTGGGGAACGCTGCGCAGGTCGAGCTTATTGTTTTCCAGCCATAGTGCTTGCATAAGACCTCTATGATATCGTCCAGCGGTCACGGCCATTTTTCTTTGATTCATAAAGCGCTTTATCTGCGCGATTGAGCAGCTCATCCCAGCTTTCCTTCCGGACCCGGTATTGGGCAAGACCGATGCTGATCGTGGCCTGGATGGACTGCTCACCATGTAAATTGATAACCAGCGAGCGAACAACTTGCAGCAACCGATCGGCCAATTTCAGAGCCGAGCTTTTGGTTGTGGCGGGTAAGATGAACAAAAACTCCTCGCCGCCATAGCGACCTAATTTATCGATTTGGCGGATACTGGCGAGCATTGCGCCTGAAACGGTCCTTAAAACCTGATCTCCGGCAGCGTGCCCGTAAGTGTCGTTAACGCGCTTAAAGTAGTCAATGTCAGCCATCAAGATGGTTAAGGGTTTATTGTAGCTGTCGCTATTGGAGACATCACGCTGCAGATCGGCGATGATCCGCCTCCGGTTTGCCAAAAAAGTTAGCGCATCGGTATGCGAGACCTCATCGGCTTGAGCAAGGACAGACTCAAGTTCGATCTTTTTAATTTTGAGAGAATGACTGGTTTTGACCAGTTCTTCGGCCAGGCGAGAAAACTCCTTGTCCTGATGCGTCCAGATCGGTTCGGCACAGAATAGGAAATTTCCTTCAGGGAGAGGCGTTAGCAGGCAATTGAAATCAATCACGCCCACATCAGATTGAAGCTGCAGATGAGCCGGGCTCGATACACGCGCGGCCATCAATTCAAAAAAAAGGTCCCGGCTAGATTCTGCCAGGTGATCTTGAAGGCGCGTGGCGGATGGCTGCGCTGTTATTAATTTGTTAAAAGCAGGATTCCATTCGATTAGGTCGCCCTGACTGCTGATCAGGGCAATTATATTTTGCGTATAGCCAACGAATTGCTTGGCGCTGTTTTGTGCGAAAAGCTGCTCGAGTCCGCTCAATGTTCCATACTCCTACCTTGCCCCTTTGCGTCCGAATTGTCTTTCGAGCATGTCGACCGAGAGATGGATCATGGTAGGCCGGCCATGCGGACAGGTGCGCGGTGCATCACAATTTTCCAGGTTTGTGAGCAGGGCTCGTTGTTCTTCGTTTGAGAGGTTTTTACCAGCTTTTACCGCCATGCGCTTGCAAACTCGTGCCGCGATCTTGGCTTCGATCTCATTTTGCAACGGGGCTTCATCTTCTTCAAAATCTTCCACGAGCGCTCGTATGGCAGCCGAGGGGTCGGTATCCGCGAAGAGGGCAGGGATGGCCCGGACCTGGAAGGTGTTTGGCCCGAAGGCTTCGACAGAAAAGCCAAAATGCTGCAGGATAGGTAATTGCTCTTCCAGGATTTTTGCGCTGGACGCTTGCATTTGCACCACCTGGGGAGCTAAAAGGGTTTGAGATGGAATGTTATTTTGATCGTGTTGAGCCATTAGTTTTTCAAAAAGGACCCGTTCGTGGGCAGCGTGCTGGTCAATCAGATATACCCCGTCTGGGCCTTCGGCAATGAGATAGGTAGCGCCGATCTGCCCGACCAGGCGCATAATAGGCAGATTGAAGCTGGATACTTGCTGGGGACCGGTGTTCAGCCGGGAACCCTCAAATGGATCATGAGCCAAGGTCCATTCCAAACCTACCGTATTTGTTTCAGGGGTGAACTGGGATTGGCCAGCAGGTAGGTTGGACTGGTTTTGCCCCCAAAGGTGCTGAGTGGGAGGTAGAGACGGGATGGGCGAATACGCCAGTAAGGCGCGCCGGGCGGAGCGTTGGATAAAGCTGAAAATGCGATCCTGGTTTTTGAAGCGCACTTGCGCCTTGGCCGGGTGAACGTTGACATCTACTTCGCCGGGGTCAATCTCCAGGAATAAAGCTCCAAGCGGGTAGCGTCCGACCATCAGCAGCGTGTGATAAGCCTGCAGTAGAGCCTGAGTTAAGGGGGTGTCAGAAACCCAGCGTCCGTTGATGAAGAAGGTGATTTCTTTGCGGTTTGAGCGAGTGAGCGCTGCCGGGCTGATAAAACCTGTCAGCTTGAGACCCTCATCTTCGGCCAGGACTTCCAGCATTTGCTTGGCTACCTCAACGCCATAGAGTGTGGCCAAGATCGCGCGACGGTCACCGTCGCCGGGCGTTTGCAAACTGAGGTTAGCGCCATCTGTTAGACGAAATCGTACATCGGGGTAGGCCAGAGCATAGTGGGATATTAAAGTATCGATGGCGCGCCGTTCGGTTAGATCTTGTTTTAGAAATTTTAAGCGCGCGGGGATGTTGTAAAACAGATCTTCAACCCGCACATTGGTGCCGACCGGGCTGCCGACGGATTCGAAGCTGCCCGCCAGGCCGCCTTCTACCATGAGTCGGGTGCCCGCCTGAGTGCTATTGACTCGACTTGTGATCAGCAACCGAGAAACTGAACCAATTGCGGCCAGGGCTTCGCCTCGAAAACCGAGGGTTTCAATGTGAAACAAGTCATTGGCGTTCTGGAGTTTGCTTGTGGCGTGGCGTTCCACGGCCAGATTAAGTTCATTGGCTGGAATGCCGCTGCCATTATCCGCAATCTCAATCAGGCGGCGGCCAGCATCCAGGATGCTGATACTGATCGCCTTGGCGCCAGCGTCGATGGCATTTTCGACCAGTTCCTTGACAACCGAGGCTGGGCGTTCGACCACTTCCCCGGCGGCGATTTGAGAGGCGACTTCTGGTGACAACAGGCGGATCGGCATAGATCGATTATAACCCGGCTCAGCTATAATGGTTCAAGTCAGGAGATTTGTATGAAATGGACTAATGGATTGTTTGTTTTTTGCCTGCTGGTTGCCTGTGCTCCGGAAGTGGATTTGCCAACCTTGATTGTGCCGCCATCCCCGGTAACCCAACGTATAGTCAAATTGGTCGCTACTCCACATCCTGCACTAACGCGCGCGCCGACCTTTACGCCGGAGCCCACCTCGGTCGCGACGGATTTTGTGCTGACCTCCGATCCATATCTTCAAAGCCAGTACACCATCCAGGCCTTGCACCTCCGCAAATATGGCGGTGGAGAAGTTGAAGGACTAGAAATTCTGGATCAAAATGCCAACTTCACTCGATATTCCATTCAATATCCAAGCGATGGATTGGTTATTCACGGGCATATGAATGTGCCACATGAAAAAGGGACTTACTCTGTGATCATTGCCCTGCATGGTTATGTCGACCCATCCGAATACCAGACCATCGATTACACTTCTGGGGCTGCGGATGATCTGGCTTCGCAAGATTATAATGGTCATATCAGCGCAGTTATTCAGCTCCATCATGGCAGCGCTGATAGCGTCACACCGGTGACCTGGGCTGAAGAAACGTGCCTTTAACTAAAAGCGGCGGAGCGCCAGGTGGAATGTTTTATCTACGATGGCGCTGAGCACACCTTTCGCATTCCCTATCTCGAGCAGTACAGCCCACGAGTGGATTTATTTTTTTCTACCTTTCTAAAGAAGTGAACAGGTATAATCATTCGGTGACCATTTCTACAATTTTTTTTGACCTTGACGACACCCTCTACCCGGCATCCAGCGGTCTTTGGCCGCTGATAAGGGAGCGAATTGGTTCTTTCATGAGCGAGCGGCTGAATATTCCCGTCTCGGATGTTCCTGTTCTACGCAAGAATTTTTTTGAGGAATATGGCACCACCCTGCGTGGGCTTCAGGTGAATTTCAGTGTTGATGTTGCTGATTTCCTGGCTTATGTTCATGATGTACCGTTAGCAGATTTTATTCATCCCGATCCAGTCCTGCAAGATGTTTTAAGGAGCTTACCTGCCCGTAAGTTTATTTTTACCAATGCGGATGTCAAGCATGCCAGGCGTGTCTTACGTATCTTGCAATTGGAACAGTTTTTTGTGGGTATCATCGATATCACTGCCATCGATCCTTTTTGCAAGCCCATGCCGCAATCCTTCCAGATTGCTCTGGAAACAGCTGCTGAGACCGATCCACGGCGTTGCGCTATGATCGACGATATCCCACGGACCACGCGGGTCGCCCGGGAGCAAGGGCTATTTTCTATCCTGTACGGGGTTGAGAATTCCCATCCGGAAGCCGATGCTGCCCTGGCTGATTGGACAAAACTACCCGAACTATTAAACGGGAGACAATAATGCACCCTGAAAGAATTTGGATCGTACTGGTCATCCTGGCTGCTGTCCTGATCGGAGCCAACTTGCTCATGCTGGCCATGGTTCGGGGGACGCGTGGTTTTAAAGGTGACATTTTTAGGAATTTTGGCGACGCCACCAAGCCCTGGAAAAAAGAAGATGAGGGCTTGCGCGAACTTAGCCAGCGGGTGCGCGAATTAAAAGCAAATCAGGAAGAAGAAGAAAAAAACACCTGATAAGGCATGGTTTTTACGCATTTCATATGTTAGCCGTTTTCAAATTCATCAACTATTAATCCTGTGGTGCTATACCTACAATAGTCCCGGTTCTATTTGGGGTATTGTCAATTTTTGGAGGTAAGTGTGAAAAAAATAATTCAATATGCACTGATCGTTGTTCTCGCTATCTTGTTGCTGACCGGCGCGTTCTCTGGCGGTTTTATTGCCGGCCATTTTACCAAGATGACTACCTTGGACAACTTTCCTTTTTTCGGGGTTCCTTTTCTGAGTCCTTTGACCACCCCTGAGGGGGCTACTGCGGCCACGCCGGCAAATTTATCGTCCCTTTTCGCGCCTTTTTGGGAGACCTGGGACTTAGTGCATAAGCAGTATGTCGACCAACCGGTGGATGATATCAAACTCATGCGAGGCGCGATCAGCGGCATGCTCGCGGCTCTGGGCGATCAGCATACTTCGTACATGGATCCGACTCAGTACCAACAAGCAAACTCCAGTTTATCAGGTGAATACGAAGGCATCGGCGCTTATGTGGATACGACCGGCGAGTATTTGAAAGTGATCAGCCCAATCAGCCAATCGCCTGCTGAAAAAGCTGGCATCCGGGCTGGAGATGTGTTCATTGCGATCGATGGTGTAAGTATGAAGGGTATTAACCCCGAACTGGCCCGGCAGAAAGTCCTTGGTCCGGCGGGCAGCACGGTTATTTTGAGTGTTGTGCGTGAAGGCCTTGAGCAACCCTTTGATGTAAAAATTGTTCGCGATAAAATCACTATCGCCAGCGTGGAAAGCAAAATGCTGGATAACAATCTTGCATATATCAAGCTAAATACTTTTGGCGAGACCACTACTGATGAATTGATCAGCCAACTTAAAGCCTTGTTGGCGAAAAAACCTAAGGGCTTGATCCTTGATCTGCGTAATAATGGCGGTGGATACTTGCAAACTGCTGTGGAGGTTAGTTCCCAGTTTATTAAAGATGGTGTCATCGTCTCAGAAAAATATGGTGATGGTCGTTCAATGGATAAATCTGATGCCATTCCAGGGGGGCTGGCGACTGATATACCTATGGTTTTGCTCGTTAATGAGGGTTCAGCCTCCGCTTCAGAAATTGTGGCAGGGGCAATTCAGGATTACGCACGGGGCAAGCTGGTTGGTGTGACGACTTACGGAAAGGGTTCGGTACAGATCTGGACACCGCTCAGCAACAATGAAGGGGCGGTGCGTATCACTATAGCTAAATGGCTGACCCCCACGGGGCGTACTATCCACCAATTGGGCTTGACGCCTGAGGTGGTGGTGGAAATGACCAAGGAGGATTATAGCTCTGGGCGTGATCCGCAATTGGATGCGGCTGTAAAGACTCTACTGGATATGCTCAAGTAACAACTTTTGCAAGAACGGTACGTAGATCTTTTAGAAAGAGGATAAAAACCTATGTTTCTCAATATCAATTACCTGATTTATATGATCCCCGCCTTCATCTTGATGGCGTTGACAAGTTGGTATGTTAAATCAGCATACAAAAAATGGAGCCAGGTACGCGCTCGCTCCGGCTTGACCGGCGCACAGGCCGCCCAACGCCTGATCTCTTCCAGCGGGTTGTACGGTGTGCAGATTCAGGGGGTGGCTGGTGAATTGACTGATAACTATGACCCTCGCAGCAAAGTCTTGAATTTGTCACAAGGCGTGGCGAGTACCCCGTCTGTGGCTGCATTGGCGATTGCCGCGCACGAACTTGGGCATGCCATGCAGGATTCGCAGGATTATTTCCCTTTGCGCTTGAGGGCGGCGCTTGTGCCAGCAGTGAACATCGGCTCCAATCTGGGCTGGATTTTAATCATGCTTGGCATGTTTATCGGTTGGACCCAGGTTGCCTGGTTGGGTGTGTTGGTATTCTCGGCCGGTACGTTCTTTGCATTGGCCACCTTGCCTGTGGAATTTGACGCTTCTGCCCGTGCCAAGCGTATGCTGGCTGATTCGGGCATTATCGTTGGCGAGGAAGAACGCGGTGGTGTTAACGCTGTCCTCAATGCTGCTGCGCTTACTTATGTGGCTGCGTTGGTCACATCGATTATGCAGTTGCTTTATTATGTCACACTGATTGGCGGCGGTCGCCGGCGGAGCTGATAAGCCAATCCCCAGATTATAAAAAATTCGCCCTGCGGGAAATGGAGGTTAGCCATGATTCATGCCTATGAAGTAAACGGTTTACCCGTCAAAACGGGTGATATCGTTTGTACGATGAACGGAAAGCCGAATATTTTGCCGGGCGAATTCTGGCGTTTGGTTGGCAGGCTTGTCCCTGGGGATGTCGATCATATTGCTATATATCTTGGTCCAAATGGACGCTTTGCGGAAGCTGGCGCGCTGGGTGTGGTCACGTTTGAGATCCATGATGGCATCTGGCATCCTGAACATACCATGTCTGAGCGCGGTATGTTGGTCGATACTTTTTATGGGGTGGCTTATCCATTGTTGGAGATTGGCTTGACCCGTGATGAGGAAGATGGGATTCGTATTGGTGTGGCAGAATATTGTCTTGAGCACCTTGGGTGTCCATATAACCTCAATTTCCTTGACCCCGATCGGGAGGATGCTTTTTACTGCAGCCAGCTAGCCTATAAAGCCTATTTGCCATGGGGCATTAACCTGAATACAGGCCTGTTCATGGAACAATTACCAGGTACGAACCAGATTATTTATCCCCAGGAAATCTGGGATGGTTGTCAGCACTGCCGTGAAGAAAGCGTATTTCACATTCAAGACCAATCGGAAGTGGCGGAGTAAAAGAGCGCTCACAAGGTAACCAAATGCGCATACACCACCTCAACTGCATGAGTTTCTTTCTGGGCTTTCGTGAAGTAACCCACTGTCTGCTTGTGGAAACACCGGATGGATTGGTCCTGGTCGATACTGGCCTGGGAACTGCCGATTATGCCCGGCCTTCCTGGCGTGTCCGAGCTTTGATCATGGTTGACAGGGTCCCTTGCGATCTGAATGAGACTGCCATCTGCCAGGTCATCAACCTTGGTTACTCGCCCAAAGATGTGCGCCACATCCTTTTGACCCATTTACATTCGGATCATAGCGGAGGTTTGCCTGACTTTCCCTGGGCACAGGTTCATGTTTTTTCGAAGGAATACCAGACGGCTATGCATCCGCGCCGGTTTGTAATCCTGGATCAGGTAGGCATAGAACCCGCACATTGGGCTCATTCTCCGAAATGGGTGATTCACCCTGAAGATTACTCGCCTTGGTTCGGTCTCGATAGCATAGTGGTCCTTGAGAATCCGGATATCCGGTTTGTTCCGCTTCCGGGACATACCCCAGGACACTGTGGAGTGGCTGTGTCTGGAGATGACCACTGGTTACTGCATTGCGGAGATGCCTTCTTTCGTGAAAGCCAGATGGAACCGAACTTTCCCAAAAGCCCGTTTCCAGGTTGGTTTGGCCCTATCGAACATGTCTTTTTTCCTTTGGGGGCTCAGGAACGCCTGCGCAAGATGCTTGGCAATCACTCTGATGAGGTCAGGGTTTTCTGCTCGCATGACCCCGATATTTATGAAGACATGTTAGCTTCAGAGTAAGCCTGGAAATATGTATGGATAAACTCGGCAAAGAGATCATTGGGATGAATCATACCTGAATTGCTCGCCGGGATTATTTTCTGTAGAATGGGATCAAAATCTACAAATTATTTTCTTTGGTCAAAAATTGGGGATAGGAAGCCGTATGGATAATTGCTATAATAAAAATGGATCGTCTTTATTTCACGGAGGAAAGCATGTCGAGAACTAAAAAGAAAATCCTGCTGGCCATAATAATTATTCTATTGGCTTTTTCTCCCGTGTTATCAGTTAATGCGCAGCAACCTGCATGGGCGATTCGGGTCAGCATGGTTTCCACTCTGGAAAGACCCGACGAAATGACTCTCAAGGTTTATTTCAGCGTTTATGATCCCAAGACTGATATTCCCGTCCTGGATATCGGCGCAAAAAGCTCATCCATAGCCCTTCCACAATCGAACTTCACAGCACAAACTTCAATCACAAAACCAGATGTTCCCATTTACATCGTAATGGTGTTGGATGCCAGCGGCAGCATGAGTGGTGCTGCTGGAGATTTAAAGAAAGCCGCCAAGTTGGCACTTAATAACACCCCGGATAACTCAGTTTTCTCGGTTGTCCAGTTTAATGAGGATATCAAGCTGATCCAGGATTTTACCAAGAACATCCCCGCGGTCAGTTTTGCTATTGATCAATATCAAGTTGCTAATAAAGGCACATGCTTGTATGATGCCGCCTATACATCTGTTGAACCACTTCAAAAGGCTCCTCCTGGACGCCGCGCCATCATCCTTTTTACAGATGGAAAGGATGAACTGGCCAATGGCAAGGTATGTAGCAAGCATAGTTATCAGGAATTGTCTGATTTCGCTCAGAAAGCCCAGATTCCGGTCAATACTATCGGGTTATCATACAAAGAAGGTGCTATTAACGAAGTGGAACTCAAAGCCATCGCTGCCAGCACCGGTGGCTACGCTGCGATTGCCAAGCAGGACGATATGAGTGCAGCCTTCCAAAATATTATGAACGGTCTTAAAGCCCAGTGGATGGTTGAAACCCCGATTTATCCTAAAAAGGGGTCTAACCAGGCTGTGCTAACCCTAAATCTTAAGGAAATTGAAAACCTGGGTACTACTTTCAATGTTGAATCCAATACAGATTATCCTGGTCCTCCCAGTCCGGTCAGTGCTCGCCTGGCTGGTCTTGAGTTCAGGCCTCAAAATTTGACGTATGATATCCAATTATCTACTACTTCGCCTGAGCTTGTAGATTTTGTAAAGGTCGAAGTTTGGGATGTTAAAGGTGGTTCCAAAGTCTCTGAATATCAATTCAAGGATATCAAGCCCAATAATATGTTTAATATTCCCACAGACCAACTTGTTGTGGGTCGGGATTACGAATTGCGTATGACTGCTATCAGCAAGACCGACCAGACGCGATATGCCTGGTCATCCAACCCGGATGGTAAAAAAACCATCGAGTTGATACATTCTTTCATCTTTGACCCGACTGCCAGCCTGCCTTCCCTAGAAATTCAATCTGTTTCCCAGCAAAATAATGATCTGATACTGTCGGTCAAAACCACCAACTCTCAATTGATTGGAGGTTTTGACGGCTGGTTGGTGGATGAACAAACCAATACCCAGGTTCCCAATTCTAACTTCACCAGCTCAGCAATCACGTCGACTTCTGGCAATGTGACTATTCCGCTCAGCAAGGTCAAAGTTCCGGATGGAAAATATACCGCTATTATTCGGGTTCTGGGCAAAGACAATCAGGTGTATTCCACTGCTCAATACCAGGGTATTGTCTATGCGGCCAAACTTCCCGATCTGATGCAGTTGTTATATGCGGCGCTCGTCGCCGCGCCAATCGTCATATTTTTGATTGTTGCGATCCTGCTTGGTCTGGTCGGTTTTATGATGTATTCATCCAGCCGGGAAAAATCGATGACAGGCACCCCAGTATTACAGGGCCGGTTGGGCGGAAAACTATCTGGCAGCAAGGTTTCCGGTGGACCTGTTATCCCGGTTGCCACCGAAGAGCCGATTCCGTTGCGTGGTCAACACCCAGTTGCTTCAACGCCTGTCGCCAACCCGCCAAGGCAATCGACGAAACCGCCAGTATCTGGCGCTAGCCAGGCGCAATGGTCCATGCCTGGACAGCCTGGATCATCGCCAGCAATGCCCTCATCAGATGCTACTATCATAACATCCAGCCCGATAGCACTTACCCAGGATGCAACCATGATCTCTTCAGTATCCATGCCGCCGAGGGCTTTTTTGACTGTTTTGAGTGCAGGGGAGGGCCTGATTCCACAGGGAAAAATCTTGATGACGCAATTTCCTTTCGTGATTGGTCGTGCCGAAGGCTCCCTGATCATCCCCGAATTAAATATTTCACGCCGCCATGCTCAGATTATCTATGACGAATCTCGCCGCATTTTTTCTATTTGCGATCTGAATAGCAGTAATGGGACTCGTATCAATAACCAACCATTGGCGCCCGGTCAAACAGCCCAACTTGTAAATGGCGCATTGATTGGTCTTGGCGCAAATGTCAGTATTCGGTTTGATGTGACTTGATAAAAAAAGGAAAAATTAGTCCAATCCCTTTTCCCTTGGTCGGCTGCTTAGGTGTTCCATAGATTCTATTATTTTCTGCGAGAACCTGTTAGGAAAGAGAAAACCTTATGCAAACTACTACCAGAGTTGATTATGATGAGTTAACCCTGATTTCTAAGAAAATACATGATGAGGGCGAAGACTGCGCACAGTTGATTTCGAGCACGCGCCAGAAGATGGCTGCTTTACGAGGCGAGTGGGAAGGTGAAGCAGCCGATAAGTTTTTTGAAGACATGGAAAATCAACTTTTGCCAGCCGTTCGCCGTTTATCACAGAGCTTGATCTTCTCTCGGGATGTATTAGCAAAAATCATGCAAACAATATACGAGGCAGATCAGGAGACTGGCTCCTTTTTCAAGGATGGTGTCACTGGTGTTGACGACTTTGGGGTTGGAATGTTTGAACAAATCGTTGACATACCTGGTGTATCTGGCATGCCAGGCGTGATCGGTGAGTCGACTGGACCAGGCACCGTGCCTGGGACTGGTCCAGGTATTGGCGATGGTGGTGAAGACCCATCTGAGACCACTGATCACTTTACAGTCACCAAGAAAGAAATGGAGCCTTTTAATACCCCTGAGGCTGAAACTACCACCGAGGAAGAAACCCAGCCGACTGTGAGCGCGGGCGGTGGTGGTGGTGGTGGGAGCAGCGGCTCAGGTCTTCAGGGCGACCTGAAGGGTCTGGGGGCTGGGCTGGACGGCCAACCTGCCAGTAATGCCTCGGTCGGTGGCTCGAGCGCAGGCGCCGAAGGCTTGCCGGATCATAACTTCGGCGCTGGAGGATCTTCTGGTGGCGGAAGTGAGCCGGCTTCGCAAAGCAATAGTGGCGGCAGTGGTTCCAGCGCCGGTGAAGTGGCAGAAGGGACTACTTCCAGTGGCGATGTTGTCACGGCTGGTATTGCTGGAATAGCTGGAAGCGCGGCTGTTGGTGGAGCAGCTAAAATACTAAAGGACAAACAGGATAATAACAGTTAATGATCTGGAATTAAGACAGAGGAATAGCTGGTCCTCTGCCGCTGTTTATGAAAATGTCCTCAAAATGGTTCTTTAGCACGGTTGTTGCATTGTGACAAGTGATAATATTCACGTTAATTTCTGATGAATATCCCGTTGTGCGGGGAAAACTCTTGACTTGCAATTAAAAAAATGCTACAGTTGTAACGTAATACAAGAAAATTTTCATCAAGGAGGTCTGAAAATTCGCGGATAACAATTATGCTTTCTATATCTGAATATTATGCTTACAAATGACCCCTTTGCAATGGGTCAAGGAATTTAATGCAATTAATCAGATTACCCAGAAAGGATGAGAAATGGCTGGAACTACTAAAGTAAACTATGATGAAATGCAGGCGATCATCAAAAGCTTGCAAAGTGAAGAAGAAGAGATCAAAAACTTGTTGAGCCAGACCAAGAGCAAGGTTGAAGCTCTGCATAACAACCAGTGGGTTGGACAGGGTGCTGATAAGTTCTTCAACGAAATGGAAAGTGTCGTATTACCCAAAATGGGGAAGATGGTTTACGCTCTCGATGTAGCCGGTAATGTGGCCAATCAAATTATGCAAACGATTCATCAAGCCGACGAAGAAACCAAGGGTTTCTTCGGTAATCTGGGCTAGAGGAGGAAGAGATGTCTGAAAAGATTCGTGTTAATTACCCTGCTCTCGAAGATATGGCCAAACACTGCCAAATGGTTGCTGAACGGCTTGGGCAATCCGCCGCCGCCTCTCAAAAGATCGCTGGCCAAATGCAAAACGGCGCTTTGGTTGGAGAAGCCGGAAATGTTTATGTTCAAGCGCTGGGAATTTTTTACCAGAGAGTGATGAAACTTAGCGCAAAATTTACCGAAGAAGCCAACGATATTCGAGCTGCAATGAGTGATATGCAGCAGGCCGATAATTCCGCCGGAAATAATTTCAACTAGCGAGGTGAACAATGTTTGGATTATTTAGTTTCGTTGATGATTTGATCAGCGGCATTATCAGCCAAGTCTTGCAGCAGGTAAATATTGTACAGGACGCTGTTACTGCTCCGCTGCGCTCAATGGTAAATGCGGTCCTGGCAGGTGCATGGAAAGGCGAGGGTGCCAATCGCTTTGCTTCTGAGATGACGAGCGAAGTATTACCCATGCTGGTAAATATCATGGCTACGAATACAAATTATGCCAATGCCATAAAGAAATCACATGACCGCATGAATCAGGCTTTTCAGCAGGCAGCCTCCCAGGCGCAAACTTTGTTCGATGTATTCAACGGTATTTTTTAAGTTGATATAAGGAGATACGGAAATGGCTGACGAAGTCTTTATGGATATTCCGCAAGTCGAAAAAATGAGCAAAGACTTTCAAACTTTTGGCGATGTGCTTGAAGCAGTTAATAAAACCCTTGAAGCACTGAGCATGTTGATGAAGGCCACTGCCTGGCTTTCTCTTGGCGCAACTACAGCAATTGCGACTTTTATCGATCGTATTCGCCCAAATGTGAAGAAAGCCGCTGATAAAATGAAAGAACTCTCCAATGATCTGATGAGTGCGATACGCGCTTATCGCGATGGCGACCTCTCCGGGTCAAAGAGGTTTGTTTAGCTTCTGTGTCTATCAATAATTCCACAGGGCAATTTGTCTCTTTATTAAGCTTGTTTTGCTCTACAGGGTTCAAGTATCTGCTGCCGGTGCGGTTACTATGGTTGCCACAAGCGAGACCGAGCAAGTGTCTTAGCGATCAAATTATGGCACATTTTCATTGGAGCACTGGGTGAGCACAATCCCTTTTAAGTTTTTTCTGTCCAGAAGTATGACGCGTAAGTTATGAAGTAAACAAAAAATCCGTGTCTGCGCAGGAGAAATCCATCACAGGCACGGATTCTTGTCGGTTTCAGAAAACTGCAGATATCTTCTCCTTGGGATTACAAGCAATTGTGCACAGGACTTTTTGGCAAGGTTGTGTTCAAAAGGAAAAGCCGCCCAACGGAAAAGGAAAAAATAATGATACGGGAAAACCAGCAAACGGGACAACGGGTATATGAAGCGAATCTGTCAGCGTTGTAATGTAATTTCGCAGGATTTCAACCTGTGGTGCCAGGAAAAATACTGTCCGGCCGAAAACGCCACTGAGATATTTGATGACGGCGAATGGTTTGGATCGATAGAAATTATTGAGCCGATTGTTATTGCCCGCTCGGCCATCGTTTACCACGCCCGCCGAGGGGAAGAAGAGATTCTGCTCAAAGTGGCAAATATGGGCTGTGAAGAAAAACTTCGTTTTGAAGCCAACACTTTTCTGCAATTGGCCAAGGCAGGCCAGCACCCATTGCTTCCTGTGCTATTACCCGCCCACCCGCAAGGTTCGATTGAAAACCATCCATATGGCTGGACAGTGATTAATGGCCGCCTAAAATATTATGAAGTTTTCCAATATACCGATGGCACCATTTTGCGCAACTTGCTACTCAATAATCCTCAGCCTTGGTATCAGCACGCCAGTTGGATCATCCTGAGCATTTCCGATGTGATTTATTACCTGCACAAAGTTGGTAAGCTGCACCTCTGTCTGAACCCGGATGTAATCCTGGTACGCTTTGATAAAAAGGGTTTTCCGCGTCCGATGCTGCTTGATCTGGGTGTTGGCAATTCGGGCCAGAAAATATTCGAGATTTGGAATGCCAATTATAACTTACCAGCCTATACAGCCCCCGAAATAGCAGATAGCCGCACCGGCGTAGGTCCTGCTACTGATGTGTACGGATTGGGCATGTTGCTTTATGAGATGTTAGCCGGCAAACCTGCCGTCGAATACCATTTAAAAAAGGATGATGCTGTTATTCGCAGCGTTTTGGACGGAGATATTAAGTCTAGCGGACGCATTGACCTTAAGAATATTCCTCAGATCGCGGAAAAAGCAATTAGCCGCCAATATGACCAACGTTTCCAAGACGTGCTTAGCTTTGCTCAGGCACTGCAGGCCAATATTCCTCGTCTTCCAGCTGAACCTAGGTCATTCAAGATAAACTGGCGTACAATTTTCATTGTCCTTGGTTCGTTGCTCGCCATTTCACTACTCCTGCTCCTTGCCTTTTCCGCTGTATCCCAATAAAGGCTTCGAAGTACAGCAGGCATTACTGTACCATCCCAATTCGGGAGATGGATTATGGCAGATAAAATATATATCGATCGCCCACCTCGTATAGAGCCCGAACTCCCCTCCGGAATGTATGAAATCCCCAGTCCGCCTGATGAGTCGGATAAGGTCGGTCAACTTCTTCAGCAGGCTTTTCTGCCCATGGTTATGATCATGGGGTATGTCATCACCTCCCTGTTTGGCGGTGGTCGCAATATGCTCATGATGATTCCTATGCTGCTCTCGGTTATTGCCACGATTGTCCTGGCTGTATACACCAATATCCAGGAAAAAAAACATTCCGAAGCGGCGGATGCGGCCTACAAACGCCGCATTGGCGAACTGCGCCGTAAAATGGAAAGCGAGCATGAACAACAGCGGATTTACTATTTCTACAATTACCCCAATCCCGATAAAACCTTAGGTATTGCAGCTGATCTTGACCGGCCTGCCGAACAGCGTTCAGAGGAAATTCGCTCTGGCACACGCTTGTGGGAACGTCGTCCCAAGGATCATGACTTTCTTTACTTACGTCTTGGTATAAGCACTCGCCAATCCACTGTTGTGTACAAAATTTCTGCAAATGAAAAAACTGCCAATCCACTGATGCGTGAAGCCACTCGCCTTGCGGAAGAGTCCCGTTTGCTTTTTGATGTTCCAGTGACCATTCCTATTCACCTACCATCGGATGACACTGAGAAGAAAAAAGTAGATCAAAAAAAACAGGATAAAGATGAAGGTGAGCAGGAAGAATCTCAGGAAGCCAAGGGAGTCACTGTCCGTCATTCTATTGGGATTGTTGGAACATCCGCTGAGAAAGTTTACGCATATTTACGAACTATGTTGATTGATTACGCCGCATACCAATCTCCGCAGGATGCCATGCTGTATGTGGCTGGTACCAGTGCAGCGCGTCATTATTGGCGTTGGGCATATGCTTTACCGCATTGTAAAGAGGCTGATAAGACAGAAACTCTTTTTTTTGAGAACGATGAAAAACCTGGTGAAAACGAAGCGGATCGCATGCGCCTGTTTTGGAAAAATATCCGCACTATCCTCGAACGTCGCCGCATGCGTCTGCAAGATAAGGAAAGTGGTACTGACGTCAAGTTGCCTTTCATGCTCGTGGTCGTTGATGTGCGCAGCCCTGCTCCTGAATGGTCCTGTATGAGGGATATGGAGGGTGAAGCCGCCATATCTACCATTTTGCTGGATGGTCAAATTCTTGGAGCTGGCATTATTTTTCTGGTGCCGGATCGCTCCAAAATCCCCAGCCGTTGTACTGCTGTCCTTGAAGTCGATGATGACTCCAAGGATGCTGGGTTGGCAGTCTTTCGCTATGCCGAGACTGGATTCAATTCTGTTCGCTATGTTGGTAATACCAGCCTGGTTTCAACCCAGGAAATGGCTCGCGAATTTTCTCGCAATATTGAAATGGTGGACATTCGGCGCGGTTTTGGTTCTAGTCTCGCGGCTACTGTTACCTTGATGGAAATGCTCAACATTCAATCTATTGACCAATTGCAGGAACTTGCCCGTGAAAATTGGCGCCGCAGTATGGATCCGAAATCGGCGGATTGGCTCTACACCGCTGTTGGACTCCTTTCTGGTAATGAGCCCCGCGTTCTTACTTTCTCGGCCAAGGCTGATGGAGTTCACGGCATCATTGCAGGATCCACTGGTTCAGGTAAGTCCGAATTACTCATGACCATGATAATTGGCATGGCGCTCAACTTTAGCCCTGACGTACTCAACTTTGTCCTCGTGGATTATAAAGGTGGTTCCGCCTTTGAGCCTTTCAAACATTTGCCCCACAAGGTCGATATTGTCACTAATCTCGACCAATCGGCAACTGCCCGTGTCTTTGCTTCGATTATTGCTGAACTTGACCGGCGTCAAAAGCTCAACACTTATACCAATTCCAAGGATATCATCCATTATCGCAAAAAAGGCCTCAATCTCGACCCTGAACGCCCTCCGTATCCCCACCTTTTTATCATCATTGATGAATTTGCTGAAATGATTTCGGGCAATGCCGAGTACAAAGCCCAGCTCGAGAGTATCACTCGCCTGGGCCGCGCACTGGGTGTCACCCTAATTCTGGCGGCTCAGCGACCGGTTGGCGTTACCGATCAAATGCGTGCTAATATTAAGTTTCGCATCAGTTTGCGGGTCGAAACTCCGGATGATAGCCGAGAAGTTCTGCGCCGAGCCGATGCTGCCTTCCTGCCTCCGGGTATCCCCGGGCGCGGCTACCTGCAGATCGGTAATGAAAATATTGAATTGATCCAGACAGCCTATACTGGCGGTGATTATAAAGGTCCTCAGGAGGAGAATGTTGCTCAGAATGTCATTTGGCTAGATCGACCGCGCAAGTCTTCCGGACAGAAAGCCACCGAGCCGCCCAAGCTGTATGACGTCATCGTCGATATGATGGCCAGCATGGCACTCCAGGAATCCCGGCCCCAATGGCGCCCATGGCCTGAATTTTTACCAATGCAGACTGGATCAAACGTTCTAAGTTTGCAGACGGTGCTGGATACTGCCTACATGGGTGACGAAGATATCGAATTGCTGCGCGCAAATGATATTGAAAAAATCAGCGGATTTGCTCTCAACGATAAGGCCAGTCTTTTTTGGGACGATGAATTCAGATGGGAAGGTGCAGCTTGGGGCAAGAGTGCAATGATGCCCCTTATCGGCATCATTGATAATCCCTATCGCGCCAGCCAAAAACCCCTTAAGATAAACTTTCCTAATGGGCACGTCGTGGTATTTGGCGCTTCTGGACGGGGCAAAACCACCTTCCTGAGAACGATCATGACTGGGCTGGCGTTGACTCATTCACCAGATGAATTACATATTTATATACTTGATTTTGGAGGTCGGGCCATGATGATCATGCGCGACCTTCCGCATGTTGGCGCTGTCATTACATCCGAAGAAGATGAACGGGTGTTGCGTGTTTTGCGAAAGGTTAATGATATTGTTGATTATCGCCAAATACTATTTAGCGAGGCCAGGGTAAATAACCTCGATTCATATAATGTTACCCATCCAAATAAACAACTGCCTGCCATCTTAGTCGTCGTCGACAACTTTGCTGAGTTTAAAGAGTATTATGAAAATCTAATGGGTCCGCTCATTTCGCTGGTACGCGAGTCGCGAGCTTATGGCGTCCATTTCCTCATCTCAGCTGATCTTCCCAATGCTTTAACGGGCAAACTTTATAATCTGGTGACCGAGCGTTTTACCCTTAAACTATCGGACCCATCAGAATATTCTGAAGTGGTCGGTCGTGGTGTCCCGGCAGATTTGAGTGCGGTTCCAGGCCGTGGTTACGTGCGAGTCGGTAATATGCCGCTCGAATTCCAAACAGCGCTTACTTTTACGCCAGAGGAAGACGATCCCGATGGTCTCGCCAAAATCAACAAGATGTGTATGCGAATGGCCGAGTTATGGGCTGGGAAATGGAAGGGCGAAAAACCCTCTAGTATAGAAACTTTGCCCATGCGCTTTTCGCTCGAAAATTTACTGAATCAAAGCAGTGTGCCTGAGATACGCCGGATCAACGCCATTATTGGTATTGACGATCGCACTCTTACCCCGGCTATTATTGATATTGAGCGCCAAGGCCCGCACCTGGTTGTACTTGGTCAGCCGCTTTCTGGCAAAACATCTACGCTGCGTACAATGATAATTTCGATTGCGCATAACTATACCCCTGATGAAGTAATGATGGTACTTGTTGACTATACTCGCAAGCTATGGAAAGGTGGCGAGACCTCTCTGTCTGATTTGCCCCACGTCGTCGAAACGGTTGATGATGTCGAACAATTGGATGCTTTCCTAGAAATGTTCAAGGTAGAGTGTGCTGATTTTGACGTCAAATCAAAACGTCGCAAAATTATGATCTTTATCGATAACTACGATGCTTTCACGGAGGAATCGAGCCGAAAGAAAATGTCTTTCTTTGAAACCTTGGCTGGTCTTATTCGTAAATATCAGACTTCCGGAATTTACTTAATCGTGGCTGGCTCTCTGGGGATAATCAGTTCAAGTGATGATTTGCGTAAAGTATTCACTGCGCCGAACTTTGGTATCGCTTTGCGCTCTGCGGATGCAGTCAATCGCCTTAACGGAAAATTTCCACGCGCTCTCGCAGATGCAGAGTTGCCTATGGGTCGGGCTTTTACTGTTCGTTCAGGTATCACCAGCATGTTACAGCTTGCCACCCCTTATACCAATGATGATGATATAGAAGGTTCGCTGGATGGCTGGGTTAGGCGCATTAAGGAGCGTTATCCGCAAAATAAAGTGCAGTGGCTAGCCGAACTCTCTGGACTTGCCAGTAAACAGGTGGTTGGGGAATCCGCAGCAACAATTGCCAAAGGTCCTGACCTGTCAAAATATAACATACCAGAGCTAAAGAAAAAGCTGGCTGAGGCTGGTATGCCCGAGGAAATGCTAGGCTTGTTCTCGGATAACGATGTGATCGATAATGCCCGGGGCATGGGCCTGTTAGAAGAAAAAAAGTAGGCTGGTATCTATGGATGATTATATTGAGGTTAAGATTGATGTCTTTGAACATACCGCTCAACGTGCGCGGCTTCGTAAAACCCTCACTGTTAGCGCTCTTATCGATGAAATATTCAAAGAATTCGATGATATTGCCGCCGACGCACCTGGAAAATATGCCCTTTATCTGAAGGGAAACGATCGCCCGCTGACCACGGGTGTTACGCTGGCTCAGTTGGATATCCAGCCTCAGGATGAACTGGTTTTTAATTACATTAAGCAGACTCTCCGCCAGATGCTCGACCCCCGTGATTACGCTTTCCTGCGGGACGACAGCCTCAATCGAGTCTACGAGATTCAATGGCAACCAGCCATTATCGGTCGCCCTACAAACGAAGCTGATCACAACATCATGCTGGCGGTTAATTTGCAGCTTCACCCTCTGGGTCAGACTGTTTCACGCAAACACGCCCAGATTACCTTTTCGCAGGGCAGTTTTTATATTGAACCTCTAGCAGAAAATAACCCCATCCTGGTGAACGGCAAGGTCGTCCCGCTTAATAATCGCAAGGAAATCAAAAATAGCGATCGGATTCTGCTCGGGCGGAACAATCTGTTAATGGTATTTAATACACAAACGGTCTCGCCTGCTTCTCCGGCGCGCGAGCAGCGCTCTCAACCTGGTCTCCAACCATACATTCCGCCTATTTCAACCTCGCAGCCTGCTCGTGAGTCTTCTTCCAATCCGGTTTTTTCTCAATCGGCTCCTATTCCAATTGAGGCAGAGAGGACCTTTATTGCGACCAGCGCGCCACTGGCCAGGCTAGTTGTGGAGCGAGCCTTGGTAATAACCAAGGCAGGTCAGCGTCTGGACTTGGTTAACTATCCCTTTGTACTTGGCCGCGATCTGCCAATTTTGTCCGGAGAAGGCGATGTTTCTCGTCGCCATGCCGAAATTAACTTTGATTCCATAACCAATAAGTTTAGTATTACTGACCTGCAGAGCACGAATGGTGTTAGCCTTGATGGCATCCGAGTCGAGCCAAACCGCCCCTATGAGCTCCGCGTTGGTATGCGCATAGGCTTTGGACAGCATTTAATTTGCCGTTTCGAAAATTAAGTACAACTTGATCTGTTGTTAGATTGTGTCATTCCTTTACTGGCAATTGAGCCGCCGTTCGTTCGATCAGGCCGGCGGCGTTTTATTAGGGTATAATCTTTGTACACGGTAAATGTACCGTTTTCATCTAATTAACTCAGCAGTCCGCCGCTGTTCTTCTTTGAGCGTTCGCTCGATTCCCTAACACCTGCATGACTTCTGAAGACAAGGAAATTTTGTGAGCTTCAATCAGTTTAACTTGGATTCTCGCCTGATGGCGGGGATCAATCGCGCCGGATACGAAATACCGACGCCCATTCAATTGGCCGCTATCCCAGCGGTACTGGAAGGTATCGATTTGATAGGTACCGCTCAGACTGGAACCGGAAAAACCGCTGCTTTTGTTTTACCGATTTTGCACAAACTGTTAAACGGTCCGCGTCGCGTAGCCCGAGCCCTGATCGTTACTCCTACTCGGGAACTTGCTGAGCAAATAAACGATGCTATCCGCGAGTTGGCTGTAGGGACACAAATCCGAAGTGCGACTATTTATGGGGGTGTAGGACCGGGACCGCAGGTCAAGGCTTTACGTGACGGAGTAGAAATTTTGGTAGCCTGCCCTGGTCGATTGTTAGACCTGATCGCTCAGAATTACGCCCGACTGGGTGGCATCGAAATATTGGTGCTGGATGAGGCCGATCGCATGTTTGACATGGGTTTTTTACCGGATGTTAAAAAGATCATTAAGGCTGTCCCAGCCAAACGACAGACTTTGCTTTTCTCGGCCACCTTCCCGAAGGAGATCGAGGAGTTGGCTTCGATGTCCTTGCGCAGCCCAAAACGTATCAGCCTGGGTATCAGCCGTCCGGCGCAGACTGTTACGCATGCGCTCTATCCGGTGCAGCAACATTTGAAAGCTGTGCTTTTGCTGGCCTTGCTGAAGAAGACAGATACAGATTCCGTTTTAATCTTTACGCGAACAAAACACCGTGCGGAGCGACTAGCAAAGCAGATTGCCCATGCAGGTTTCAGAGTTACGAGCTTACATAGTAATCGCTCGCAGAACCAACGCCAGGCGGCGCTGGGCGGTTTCAAGAGCGGTCATTTCCAAATCATGGTGGCCACTGATATTGCGGCGCGCGGTTTGGATGTGGAAAGTATCTCGCACGTGATCAACTTCGACATGCCCGATACTGCGGATGCGTATATCCATCGCATAGGCCGCACCGGGCGGGCCGAACGCAGTGGTGATGCTTTCACTCTGGTAACTCCGGATGATAATGATATGATCCGTACGCTTGAAAAGATCATGGGCAGCCCGTTGACGCGTGAGACTCTGCCTGACTTTGATTACACCGCCCCTGCGCCGCCGAAACAGGCTACAGTGATCCACCCAACGCATCATTCCCCGACTTCCCGGCATGTCCCGGCATCTCCATACATTTCTGCTCCACCGCAGCGTCACAGTAGCAGCCCGAACAAGCTTGCGCCACGTTCACGCCCTAAACCACGCTAAACACAAAAGCCCATCTCGATGAGAGATGGGCTTTTGGATTGTTATTTCATAAGAACAAGTAGGTTGGCCGTAATTTCATTTGCTTATTTATAGACCTAGCGCTTTTGAGTGGCGTATTCATGGGATGATATCAGGTTTGAATGTAATGATAGGTGCATCATCCAAAACGGCTTTTCCAGAATGGCAATCCTCGGAAGGCGCGAAAAAGACATCTTGCACGTTACGCCCGCGCTGCTGGATGGATGGCCCAAGATTTCCGCAAATCACGCCACAGAAAAAGCTGCCGTCCGGATTAAAGTCAGCGATAACAAAGCGGGTAAACTGACGCCATAATGGTAAATCCAATCCGAATCGACGATTTAGCTCTAACTGTTGGGGTTTATCAATTTCTAGCCCGAGCATCATGCGCGGCGAACTTGAATAATTGCTTTACGGATTGCCTGGGATGGCGTGCATAAGCAAAAACGTAAGAAAGGTTACACCTAATAAAATTGGAATCGTCCTCAATAAGTTTCTGAACAGAAATTGAATCATCGTTCATATCCGGCTTGATATTTTTGGCTGAGTAACTTAGCAGTATTGGCGAGTGATGGTGGAAATGGATTTTCCGTTAGTTGTATTTGGTCGAATTTGCGCCGGAACCTTTGTTGCATATTACCACTATCTCCATGCAGAGATGTGATTAAAATTGCCTATTTAGCTATTGCGATAAGCGTATTTAGTGAGGTTGCCAGAACGGTCACGGCTTTGCTGTATTCCTCAAGAGAAATATGTTCGTCGGGTGTATGGTCCAGCGCAGAGTCGCCAGGGCCGTAGACTACAGCAGGGCAACGCCAGACTGGTGCAACGATGTTCAAGTCAGCGGTGCCTGTTTTGTAAACAAAGCTCGGTGTGCCTCCGCAAGCCCGAATCCCGCTTAGCAATGCGCGCACAAGAAATGAGTTCTTCTCACAAACCCAGGCCGGAATTGCCAATCCGTGGGTTTCGACCTGCGAACCGTGCACAATTTCCGCCAATTTTTTATACCAATCTTCAGGGGGAATATCTATAGGCAGACGAGCTCCGATGCTTATTCGCGCCCACTGTTCGAAGGCATCTGAGCCGGATTCCATACTGGACAAATTGAGTAAAAGCCGGTCAAAAATTTTTCCACGTTCATGGTTGATAGTGGTTGCAAACGTTTTGACCTGTAGCCAATTTTCAATAGCAGATTCACAAGCCGATCCGTCAGCATGCGCCGAATGGAACTGGGTGCGCCTAACCACGACATCTGCCAAGGCGCTGCCTTTATATCCCAGGGCTATTCTATTCCAGTGGTTTGGCTCACCTATAATGGCAAAATTCGGGTTATAACGCTGGGTTACATAGCGGGCACCTTCCGAGTTGCGTTCTTCCTCAACGGCTCCGATAACAACAAATTGCCAATCAACCACTGTACCTGTTTTCGCTACAGCATCTACAAAGCAGGCTAATGGTGCTTTCGCATCAACAGATCCTCGCCCATATAATATCCCATCATCAACGCGCACAAGGATCTCGCCTGGTACAGTATCGATGTGACCAAGCAGGACAACCTGTTTCGGACCGTCACCCATTATCCCGATGGCATTGCCTGCCTCATCAACGAATGATTGGGTGAAACCGAGCGAGGCCATTTTCGCTACCAACCAGTTGACTGCGCCGCGCTCGTAACCAGATGGACTGTATTTTGAAACCAGGCCAATCAATGTTGAATGATCAAAATCCATATACGCTTATCCTTTTTGCAACGAAACAAACAGCAGGGAAACCAATAATGTTGATTCAGTATGTTTGCATATTATTCGAGACCTCGTTTGAAAAAACTTCAGCAAAAACCTCCACCAGTTGGTCAATTTGTCGCTCGGTAATAACCAGCGGTGGCAACAGACGAATAACCGTCATCCCGGCATTTAGCGCAAGAATATGCCGTTCTTGAAGGGTCCTTAAATATGGTTGCACCTTTTGTTTGAGTTCTATTCCGACCATTAGCCCCAGACCACGCACTTCTCGCACCAAGGGAGAGTCGAGCTGGCGAAGTTTCCGTAGGAGGTTTGCGCCCTTCTCGGCGGCCTGAGCTGGGAGATTTTCTTCTTCGATTGCCGTCAGGGCTGCAACTGCCGCCGCGCAAGAGAGCGGGTTTCCGCCAAAAGTTGAACCATGCACACCTGGGACGAGATTCTTCACTGCTGGACCGATGAGGACAGCGCCCATCGGAACCCCGCCAGCCAGCGATTTGGCGCAACATACAAGGTCAGGGGTGATGTTACTATGTTGAAATGCAAACCATTTCCCGGTGCGGCCGAAGCCGCTCTGGACCTCATCAACAATTAAAAGTGTGCAATGCTCGTCACAGATCCGCCGCGCGGCTTGTACATATTCCGTTTCGGCTACGTATACACCACCTTCACCCTGAACGACTTCAAGAATGAATGCGGCGGTTTTATCTGTTATATTTTTCGCAAGCGCTTCTATATTGTTGTAAGGCACATGACTGTAGCCTGGCACTAGCGGTTCGAAACCTTCACGGTACTTTTTATTGTAGGTTGCGGATAGAGAGCCCATCGTGCGTCCGTGGAAGGCACGCATGGTAGCCACGATCCCTGGACGCCCGGTTGAAATGCGCGCAAATTTGATGGCTGCTTCTACCGCTTCTGTGCCGGAATTACAGAAAAACACCCTCGGCAGTCCTGGTACTAGCGTGCCCATAATTTGCATCAAGGCAGCTCGTTGGTCGTTATAAAAGGACTCGAACAGGGTAATAAGTTTAGTGGATTGTTCCGCCAGGGCGGCGGCTACCTTCGGGTGGGCATGCCCCAGGTTGGCGACACCATGGCCGGAAGCGCAATCCAGGTATTCCACGCCATCAATATCCCACAAAGAAGCTCCTTGTCCACGGACGAAGATAATTGGCTGTTTCGTGTAGAGGCCGGATGTATGCCTGGCTTCGATTTCGAAAATCTGGGTAGAGTTCATTGAATAACCGTTCCGTTTCCAGCGATGGCGTTTGTGATGGGATTATGAATACGCCCATCTGCGATGATGACCTTTCCAACTCCACCCTGAAGTGCTTCTTCTGCGCCAAGCACTTTTTTCTTCATTCTCCCTTGGGCGGCTTCAAGCGCTGCAGGTAGCTGATCCCGTGGAAGTTGGTGAATGAGCGAACTCTCGTCTGGGAAGTTTTTCATCAATCCGGGTACGGCGGTCAGTAAAATGAGGGTCTGCGCCAGGAGTGCTGATGCCAGCATGGCTGCCGCTCGGTCGGCGTCCACGTTGAGAGCTTCTCCCTGCATGCTGACTGCGACTGGGGCGATGACTGGCAAGTAACCTTCATCAAGCAACAGTTTAAGTAATGAATAATTAACATGTTCGATTTTACCGGTGTAATCATCGCGGATGATTTTGCGCTTGCCGTTTTCTATGCTTTGGATCGAATCTTTTCGAGTGGCTTGCATCAGCCTGCCATCCAACCCGCTCAACCCAAAGGCATTGACACCCAATAGGTGTAGCTGTTCCACCAATATGCTGTTGATTTTGCCATTGACTGCCATGAGAAAAATTTCAAGGGTTTTGCGATCAGTGTAGCGAGAGGAATAACCCGATGGAGATGTAATGAACCTGGGCGGTGTGCCCAGGGCTGTGCCAAGCGCATTTGCCTCAGCTGATCCCCCGTGCACAAAGACGAGTTTTTGTCCTTGATTCAATAATTCTACTGCATCAGCGCAAATTTTAGAAAAATCCACCCCTTGGGTGCCACCAAGTTTGACAACGATAATAGAGCCTGTCATCTTATCTCCATTTTTTTAGATTGGGTGCAAACCTGGGAATTCTAAACCAGTCATCTCGTCCCACCCGGACATCAGGTTCAAGCATTGAACGGCTGTACCTGATGCGCCCTTCATAAGATTATCAATGGCGCACATTGATACGACATGGCCGGTATCTTCATCTAGATCAAACCCAATATCGGCGTAATTGGACCCAGCCAGGATCTTAGGTTCTGGAACGCGATAAATGCCGCGCTGTTCTTTCACAACCCGGACGAAACAATTTTCAATTGCAACGGTCCGATAAGCATTCCAGAGATCCTTTATTGCAACACCTGGCTTGACCCTTGTATGAGCGGTGGCTAAAACGCCTCTGACCAGATCGACAGCTGTCATGGTTAATGAAACACTTTTTACACTCAGTTCTTGAATGATTTCAGCGGTATGGCGATGACCAAAGGCGGAAAAGGTGCGGATGACGTTTGCGCGTTCGGCATGTTGCGAACCGGTGTTGCCCTCAGCTCCCGATTCAGATGATCCAACTTTAACCTCGATAATGATTGGGGTAGTTAGATCGATCAGATCAGCTTTAATTAGCGGCAATAATGCCAGGTTGCTGGCGGTAGCATTACAGCCAACGCCGCTAACGTAGCTTGCGCGGGTGATTTCAGCCCGGTGCAGCTCCGGTAAGCCATAAACGAATTTATTTAGCCAGACCGGGGCGGCATGTGCTTTTCCGTACCATTTTTCGTAGTCGGCAGGGTTTCTCAAGCGAAAATCTGCCGATAGATCGATGATTTTACTGGCCAGTCTGGCATATAATTCGATGTTGTGTTGAGCCTGGCCATGCGGCTGAGCCAAAAAGAGCACGTCTACTGGCTCCATCTGGGCTGGGTCGCTGAATTTGAGTTGAGTTCGCTTGCGCAAGTTGGGATGGACCTGGTATACATATTCTCCCAAGTGTGAGCGGGATGTTGCCTGCCTGATCTCGACTAGAGGATGACCCAAAAGAAGGCGCAGTAATTCGCCACCGCCATAACCGGAAGCGCCAACAATGGAAACTGATGTCATCAAGGTATGCTCCTTTTATCGCAAATTGAATGACAAGATACCCAAGGTCATTCAATTTGATCGATACTTAATTATCCCAATTTTTGGGCGACTTTCACAACATAAGACACAATTTCGTCTGCAATATCGATGCCACTGATGGGCTGGGCGGTGTGGAATTCCATGGTGTGGTTGATCTCGTTAACCATCAAGCCTTTTTCAGGGTGTTCAACCAGGTCGATAGCGAGAACTCCGCCGCCAACAGCAGTTGCAGCATTCAGGCACAGAGCTTCGATTTCGTCAGTAATTGGGCAGAGCTCACCTTCGCCGCCACGGGCTGTGTTTGTGATCCAGTGTTCTGATTTTCGATAGATCGCAGTCAGTACACGCTCGCCGACTACTATAGCGCGAATATCTCGTCCGGGCTTTTTGATGTATTCCTGGATATAAAACACGGAATGCTGAACTGATCCGAGTGTGGCTTTATGTTCAAGCACAGCTTCGGCCGCATCGCGATCGTTTATCTTTGCCAGCAACCGTCCCCAGGAGCCGACTACAGGTTTAAGTACCACGGGATAGCCAAAGGCTTCTACAGCTTCCAGGGCTGCCTCAGGTGAGAAAGCCACCACGTTGCGCGGTTGAGGAACATTTGCCCGAGCTAACATGGCGCTGGTGGTCAGCTTGTCACCGCAAATTTCGGCCACTTCGGCGGTATTGACTGTGGGGACACCGAAGGCATTCAGAATCCGCAGGGCATATAATCCGCTGTTGTAACTAATACTGCGTTCCAGCACTGCGTTAAAGGCGCGCCAAGGAGCCGGGTTTTCCAAATCAAAGGAAATCACCCGATCGTCCAACCGATCATAATCGATACCGCGCTTTTCCATAGCGGCGAAAATCCACTTTTCTTCCACACGTACACGCGAATAAAGAACACCTATCCTGAGTCGTTTTTGCATTTTATTTCCATTTCCGATGTAATTTTTATTCGCCCCAGTCTTCCTGTTCCATTGGCGCCACTTCAACCTTTGCCGGACTGAGTGAGACAATTTCCAAATCCACACCGCAATCTGGGCAGACAATAATTTCACCAACCTCGGCATTTTTTTCCAAGGTGATCTCGGCTTCGCACTCGGTGCAATTTACAGTTGACATGATTTATTCTCCTATGAGTATTTTTTTAGCATGTTGAATTTGGTTTTCAACGGTCTCGGGGGCAGTGCCACCCAGAGATTTTTTGCGTTTAACTGATTCCATTGGATCCAGGACATTGTACACATCTGCATCAAACGCAAGATGCAAGCTTTTATAATGATCCAGAGAAAGCTCATCCAGCCCGAGCCCTTTGTCAAGTGCTAATCGGACGGCTTTTCCAGCAAGGGCATGGGTCTCACGGAAGGGGATGCCTTTGCTCACCAGGTAATCTGCCAGGTCAGTAGCCATCATGAATGAATCAATGGAGGCTCGCATGCGGGCAGGATGGACCGTGATTGATTGAAGTGCGCCTGTCAGAACCGGTAGAATCATTACGAGTGTATCTGTTGCGGTAAATACCGGGGCTTTATCTTCCTGAAGGTCTTTGTCGTAAGATGATGGCAATCCTTTTAGGACTGCCATCAGGCCAGTTAACAAGCCAAGCAGGGTGCCGGCCTTGGCGCGGGTTAATTCAAAAACATCCGGATTTTTTTTCTGCGGCATGAGACTGGATCCGGTAGAAAAGGAGTCTGATAGTTCAAAAAAGCCAAATTCTGCGCTGGAGAAGAGTACGATTTGTTCGGCGAGTTTGCTTAGATGAACACCGATCAATGCGGCGCAAAAAAGGAACTCTGCAGCGAAATCACGGTCAGAAACAGCGTCCAGGCTATTTGGTGCGGCGATCGTAAATCCGAGGTTAGTAGCCAGATCAACACGGTTAACCCCAATGGGCGTTCCAGCCAGGGCACCACAGCCCAGGGGCAGGATGGAAACGCGTTGGATCAACCCGATTAGCCGTTCGCGATCGCGTTGAAGTGGCCAGAAGTGACTCAACCACCAATGCGAGAGTAATATCGGTTGGGCGCGTTGGAGATGAGTGTAACCAGGCATGAGCGTTACTCCTGCGGTCTCTGCCCGATCAATGAGCGCAGCCTGTAAAGCGGCAATCACTTCCAGGACGGCTGGAATGGCTGTGAGCATCCACAGGCGGAAATCGGTGGCAACCTGGTCGTTACGACTGCGTCCGGTATGTAATTTCCAGGCAGGGGGGCCGATAAGTTCTGTCAATCGGCGTTCAACAGCGGTATGAATGTCCTCGTCGTCCGGGGCAAAGGCAAACTCTCCTTTAATAAATTCCTGCTTAATGCTGAACAGGCCCTGAATAATTTTGGAATGTTCATCCTGGTTAATGATGCCTGAAATTTTAATGGCATCTGCCCAGGCCAGGCTCCCTATCACATCCTGGATAGCCATACGTTGATCCACTGGCAAGGAAGTGTTGAGTGTCCAGGCAGATTCGTCAAGTTTTCCGCTAAAGCGCCCACCCCAAAGTGTCATATTAATCTCTCTTAAATCGGCTGTAATCGGGTTTGGGCATATCCAGACCCGAGATCGGCAAGCCATTGAGCGCGCGGACTTTCATGCTTAGCCCAAACAGGCGAATGAAGCCTTCGGCGTGACTCTGGTCATAAACATCTTCCTCACCAAATGTGGCGAAGTCTTCGCGATAAAGGCTGAATGGAGATTTGCGACCTGCTGAAATGATGTTGCCTTTGTATAGCTTGAGACGCACAGTACCGGTGACCGGACCTTGAGTGGCGTTGACGAAGGCATCGATTGCCTCGCGCAACGGGGTGAACCACAGACCGTTATAAACCACCTCGGTGTACTTTACAGAGACCATTTCCTTAAAGTGGCAGGTTTCACGGTCGAGCACAAGAGACTCCAACTCGCGGTGGGCGTTAAGCAGAATTGTGCCGCCGGGGGTTTCATATACGCCGTGCGATTTCATTCCAACCAAGCGATTCTCGACTAGATCGGCGCGTCCAATGCCGTGTACGCCGCCGATAGCGTTCAGGCGTTCAACGATTTTTGCGGGCGAGAGTTTTTCCCCATTTACCGAGATGGGATTGCCAGTTTCGAACTCAATTTCTACGTATTCAGCCTCGTCTGGAGCGTTTTCGGGAGATGTGCTCATCTGGAACATAGCTTCTTCGGGCTCGTTCCACGGATCTTCGAGCAAGCCACCTTCGTGTGAGAGGTGCCACAGATTTGAGTCGCGGCTATAAATGGATTTGACGGTGGCGGTTACCGGGACGTTGTGTTTGGCGGCATAGGCGATAGCATCTTCTCTCGAGCGAATGTCCCATTCTCGCCAGGGAGCAATGATCTTCAAGCGCGGGTCGAGGGCCATAACTGTCAATTCAAAACGGACCTGGTCGTTGCCTTTACCAGTGGCGCCGTGGGCGATTGCATCGGCGCCAACCTGGTGGGCAACATCTACCAAATGTTTCGCAATCTGGGGCCTTGCCACCGAGGTGCCGAGTAAGTATTTATGTTCGTACACTGCACCAGCTTTAAGCATGGGAAATAAATAGTCGGAAGCAAATTCTTCACGCATATCATGGACAATCAATTGGCTTGCACCGCTATTGATTGCTTTTTGCTCTAGCTTGGTCAAATCTTCGTCGCCCTGTCCAACATTAGCGCAGAAGCAGACAACTTCACACCCATAATTCTCTATGAGCCACGGGACAATCACAGAAGTGTCCAGCCCACCGGAATAGGCGAGGACGACTTTTTTGACATGCAGTTTCGATTTTGTATTCATAACATCTCCTGAGTTGAAATATATAAAAAAAAGCGACCATCCTATGAAGGAGGGTCGCTTTGGTGACCTACGTTAGCGCATCAATGCGTTTCGTTCGTCATCCCAGGTAAGCTAAGCATAACCCGACCTTCAAAAATGGAGTGGGTTGCGGACGACGGGTGCGTGGGAACGACTTTGTAGATAACATGATGTGCGCTATTCTACCACTCGAGCTACATATGTCAATACCAAATCGAAAAACCGAAAAACTAAATTGAAAAACGATGCAGAAATTTTCATATATTGCCATTGTTCTTTCGTAAATTAGCAGGATTATGATAACTTCAGGCAGGTTTTTGAAGGACGATAATTAATATATAGCTAAACTCTTATCTATTTCTTTTGCCCAGGAGTTGATCCCACCTTTTAGGTTCTTGACACGCTTGAAACCCGCACTAACCAGAAGTTCCAGGGCGCGCACTGAGCGAGTGCCGCCCTTGCAAAAGACGACCAATTCTCTGGCAGTATCTAACTCTGAAAGGTGGGCAGCAAGGAACCCAAGCGGGATGTTGATTGCTCCTGACATGGCAGATATCGCCAGTTCGTGCGGTTCGCGCACGTCGAGCAAAATTGGTGGGTGGGTGCTGTTGATTGAGATTGCGAGTGCAAAAGCCTCGATATCCCAATCTGTTCCGGCTGAACCATCCTCGTGGTCATGCCCGGGCACGCCGCAAAATTCCTCATAGTCAATCAATTCTTTGATATCTGCATTAGGACCGCACACCCGGCATTTTGGATTTTTCTTGAGGGTTACAAAGTCGAAAGACATGTCCAGGGCGTTGTAAAGCAGGAGGCGCCCGATCAAAGGATCCCCGATACCAAGGATCAATTTGAGTGCTTCGGTGGCCTGGATGGTGCCGATTGTCCCAGGAAGCACACCCAGCACTCCGCCCTCAGCACATGTCGGCACAAGACCTGGCGGTGGAGGCTCGGGAAACAGGCAGCGATAGCACGGGCCCTTTTGGGCAAAAAAGACGCTGGCCTGACCATCAAAGCGAAATATTGAGCCATAAACATTGGGCTTTCCTAGGAAGACGGCTACGTCATTGGAAAGATATCGGGTTGGGAAATTGTCGGTGCCATCGATGATCAGGTCGTAATCAGCAGCAATCTCGAGAGCATTTGCGGAGGTGAAGGGCTTGTTGATGGCATCGACACGGATACCAGGGTTTAGGTCGAGTAGCCTTGAACGGGCGCTTTCCACCTTTAGCATGCCGATGGTTGCAGAGCCGTGAACGATCTGCCTCTGCAGGTTAGATTCATCCACCCTATCATAATCTACCAGGCCGATGCGGCCGACCCCAGCGGCTGCCAGGTAGAGAGAAACAGGCGATCCCAACCCGCCCGTTCCAATGACCAACACTGAAGCGGCTTTGAGTTTGCGCTGGCCTTCCAGGCCAACATCAGGAATTAGCAGGTGGCGAGAGTAGCGCAGGATTTCTTCGCGGGATAATTCTGGCAGCATGGGATTTATTTATAGTGAATTTGAATTCACTATCCTCCTGAAATGGATGGCAGCAAGATGATCTTGTCGTTTTCTAGGACAGATGTATTCACCCCTGCCAGGTCCTTGATATTGGCTTCATTGACGAATAAATTGATATGGCGGCGCAGGTCACCGTTTTGATCGAAAATATGAGTTTTAATAGACGGGTAACGTGTCACCAGATCGCATAATACCTCAGCAACGGAGGCGCCATACACTGGCATCTCAACCTGATCAGCAACATAAAATTTCATCAGCGCGGGTAAGCGAAGAGTTGGCATACCACCATATTACCTTAAATTTGGGAAAATTTGTGTAGAATTAAAATATATGATTAGATCGAAAAATCGATCCCATCCCAACTATCGTTTGAGATTGGGGCGTGGATATGGTGGGGGTCCATGATGGTATGGCCTTGAACCTGGTCTTCGAGGTGATCGACGCGTTGGAGCAGTTCCTTTAGTGTCACCCCAATGATATCAGGCAATGATGAGTGGTTCAGATCAGGGGCATCGCTGGCCAGATGGGGCTGGGAGCGTTTAACGATCTGACCGGGAACGCCGATTACGACTGAGTTTTCCGGTACTGATTTGACTACGACAGCATTTGCACCAATACGGCTATCTGCGCCAACCAGGATGTTGCCCAGCACTTTTGCGCCAGCTCCTATGGTTACCCGATCGCCAATCGTAGGATGGCGCTTGCCTTTATTCAGATTCGTTCCTCCTAGGGTTACACCGTGGTACATAGTAACATCGCTACCGATTTCGGCTGTTTCTCCGATTACCACACCCATGCCATGATCGATAAACAATCCGGAGCCGATCTTTGCCCCGGGATGGATTTCAATTCCGGTGAGCCCGCGCGCAAGTTGTGAAATCCAACGAGCAGGAAGCTTGGCTCCCCGCCCCCACAACCAATGGGTGATGCGGTGGATCCAGACTGCATGCAAGCCTGGGTACAAAAGCAAAATTTCTAGTGCTGAGCGGGCTGCCGGGTCTCGTTCCAGGGCGGAAGCGATATCACGCCGGATCATGGCAAGATATCCAATTAATCCCCTGGATTTATTTAAGATGGGTATGGTTTGAATTGTCATTGAAGCCTCATAATCAATCTGTCTGCGAGCTTGGCGTATTGTTCGGTACTGTCAAAAATAACACGCTGGCAACTGTCAAAATAAAAAAAGACAGCGACCGGGCGCTATGTGATTAAATTCCACATGCGGAGTTCGGTCACCGCCTTTTAATAGTTGAATGCTTAAGGTATTAATCCGAGGCGGTGATTACGAAATCCGCCTCGGACACAAACAAGTTATCTCAAAATTTAACCTTTTCATAAGAATTATTTTACCGTTTTGCAGATGGATGTCAAGCGAATTCGAGAATTTCTATCGAAGAATTAATAATAATCAGGGAGCGCAGTCTGCGCTCCCTGATTATTATTAATTGGTTGGGGTTACTCTTCTTTCTTTGCTTCCATTTCTTTCTTGTGGGCTTCCATAATGGGCTGGGCCAGGTGAGTGGGAACAACGTCGTAGTGGTCAAAGTCCATCGTAAAGTAACCGCGACCGCCGGTAATGGATCGCAGCTCAGTTGTGTAGCGCAGGATTTCCACCAGAGGCACGTGGGCGATCACAGTGGTATTCCCTCGCTCAGATTCCGTGCCTTGGACGCGTCCGCGACGGGTATTTAGATCGCCCATTACATCTCCCATGTTGGCATCCGGGACAGTTACATGAATGCTCATAATTGGCTCAAAGAGAACAGGGCCCGCGTCCATGACGGCCAGTTTGAAGGCTTCACGTCCAGCGGTTTCAAAAGCGATCGGTTTAGAGTCAACGGGGTGTTCCTTACCATCGTAGACGATAACGCGCACATTACTGAGCGGATAACCAGCAAAAACGCCTTTATCCAATGCTGCGCGAATTCCCTTTTCAATAGGGGGCAGGTAAGATTTGGAAAGGCTCATGCCGACTAATTCATCAGTGAATTCAAAATCACCTTCGTGATAGGGCTCGATACGAAGATGCACTTCGCCAAACTGACCTGAGCCGCCGGATTGCTTCTTGTGACGATACTGGGCAGATGCTTTGCGGGTGATGCCTTCGCGGTAGGGTACCTTTGGTTCATCCATGACCAAACCCACCTGGAATTTACTTTGGGAGCGACGAATGGCAGCGTCGATGTGTTGGTCACCCATGCCGGCCAGAATGGTTTGCCCAGTGGAATGTTCATTTTGCCAAGTGAGCGTCAGGTCTTCTTCACACAAGCGGGTTAAGGTAGGTGAAATTTTGGCCGCATCAATTTGGGTCTTCGGGTGGATGGCTACCCGATATAGTGGGGAAGGGAATTTGGGAACATCGATGATGACAGGGTGGTTTTTATCACAAAGCGTATCGCCAGTTGTGGTCACATTGAGCTTGGAAACTACCGCGATATCGCCTGCGTGAATATTTTTCATCGCGACCTGCTCCTTGCCGCGCTGAATGTGCAAGCCGCCCATGCGTTCATCAAGTTTCTTTGTATTATTCCACAAGTGCATATCTGCGCTGATAACGCCAGAAATGACTTTGAAATAGGTCATCTTTCCCACGAATGGATCGGCAGTGGTCTTCCAGACGTAAAGCGTTGTTGGACCGTTATCGCTCTCGTGGAGTTTTTCGTCGCCGCTTTTTCCATGAACAAGGATATCAGGGTGCTCGGATGGGGCCGGCATGAATTCGATTATGGCGTCCAACAGGGGCGCAATGCCCTTCTCGTGCCCGGCAGCTGCGACAAAAACCGGGATGAAAGCTTCGCTCATGACTACATCTTTCAAACCCCGCAGCAATTCTTCGCCGCTTAATTCCCCGGTTTCTAGGTACTTTTCCAGCAGGCTATCTTCGCCTTCAGCGGCTGCCTCGATCAAGATCTGACGAGCTTCGTCCACAGCAGGCATAAATTCCGCCGGGATTTCAACAACAGTTTTACCATCACCGAGGTAGCCTTTCATATGGACTAGATCGATCACGCCTTTGAAGTCCAATTTTTCGCCCCATGGGATCTGTACTTTCACCAGACGTTTTCCAGCGGCTGTTGCAAAGGCTTCAACGGAGGCAAAGGCCTTATCAAAATTGGCATTTTCGCGATCCATCTTGTTGATAACGATAAAGCGTGGCAAATGGAACTGGTCCGCATAATTCCAGGCTAGTTCTGTGCCTACTTCGATGCCTGAGACTGAGTCGATTAGGATAATCGCCCCATCGGCAACGCTTAGTGCCGAAATCTCTTCGCCGACAAAATCGGTAAAGCCCGGTGCGTCAAGCAGATTAATCTTGTGATCACGGTATTCAACTGGCAAGATACTGGTGTACAATGAAATCTTGCGTCTAATTTCTTCATCATCATAGTCAGAGATAGTTGTACCATCTTCGACTTTGCCCAGGCGGGTAGTTGTCCCGGTAAAATGAAGAAAAGCCTCCGCCATCATCGTTTTACCAGCGCCGCCATGGGCTACTAGTGCAATGTTGCGAAGGTGTTCTGTTGTGTACTCTTTCATGGAGATCTACTCCTCGATCAGATTTGGGTGTTATTGATTAGAAATAATGATAACAATAGCCTAAATTCTAAAAGAAGTCTTTATAATTGTCAAAGTTTAAATGTCACGAAAATTGTCATATACGGCAACCCCTAATCCCCGTAATGATGAATCAGAGTATAACCGACGAATCCCTTTTTATGTCATTCCTGCGTCGCATCATTTATGTTTTGTGGTATTTTCGCCGTCCGCGTTGGGACAGCGGTGTTAGCCCTCCAGAATTGCTTGGGTTTCTTGGGTCACGTCCTGCTGGACGGGCAATTGATCTTGGTTGTGGGACTGGCACAAATGTAATTACGATGGCCCAGCTTGGTTGGCAGGT
>CAZHWV010000016.1:0-45614 GCA_964536185.1 uncultured Anaerolinea sp.
CAGGGTGGGCCACTCGCGGATCAAGGCTTCATGCGCCACTTCCGCAGTATTCTGGTTAGTTGTGATTAGCCGCGCATCCGCCAGGGTCATCAATACTTCATGCACCATGTCATTATCTTCGGGTTTCGAGACAAGCTCATCGAAACTGACCCTGCGGCGGGTGTCGGCAGTCGTCGCGTCATCACCGATCTCAGTCAGGCGCATGAAAATCTGGCGCGCAATTGCGCGTTGTTCTGGTTCCAATTGATCATGGAAGACTGCCTCGGCGGTTTCTGCGATGGCGCCGCGCACCCCCCCGGAAGCAGTGTAGCCGCCAAGCGTGAGCATCCGGCCGCGCCGACGCTGCCACGTAGAAAGCAGGGCATGTGAAAGCAGAGGCAATGCGCCGGGTTCGGGAGAGTGCCCGACCACATCCGCCCCCACATCGTGAAGCAGAAATTCGATCAATCCTGACTCAAATTCCCAGTGCCCGTGCCTCGCGGGTTCTTCGATGGCACGCCGCAACTCCTTGACCGTCATTGGTCCAATGTATTCCTGATGCTTAGACAATGCCTGACGAAGCGAATCAAAACGCGCGCAGTGAGCATAGAAATCGGCACGCAAGACGATGATGACAACGGCACTTCCTCTGGGTTGCAAAGCGGCGTTAAGCAGATTTTCCACAAAGGTCGCCTGTTCCGCTTCGCTTCGGCAAAGAGTGAATAGTTCTTCAAACTGGTCAACTACAAATAATGTATGGGAAACGCCAGTAGCTTCTGCCATCGGTTTGAGAATTGAATGTAAAGCCTGCGGGCTGCGGGCGAAATCATCCACAAGTTTTTTAGCTGAACCCTGATGAACATCCTCTTGCAAACTGACAGCGAGCGCGTCCAATGGATGCGATGTGGGAGTCATCACGTAAACGGGCCAGCCGGAAGATGGCTGCCGCCAGCGCAAGGCGGGAATCAGCCCAGCGCGCACCACCGATGACTTGCCGCTACCCGATGCACCGACAATGGCAAGGAAGCGATGATCAGATTTTAACCCCGCATTGAGACGATCCATGAGAGTCTCTGTCAATGCTTCACGTCCAAAGAACAATTCGGAATCAGATTCGTCGAAATAGTACAACCCCTTGTATGGCGGAAGCCCTGTAGCTGGCGCATCCTCCCGGCGGACAGTAGCCGCGAGTTCCAACAGACGCCTGGCAACTTCGGGTTGATCCTCCGCATGTAAAGCGGGCAGGAAACGTGCCGTCAGGGTTGCGAGATCAGGCAGGCGTTCATTTTGTTCAAGGCGGGAGATTTGAGCATCACTATAACCGACAGCAATGGAAAGTTCGAGTTGTGTTAGACCGGCGCGGCGGCGGAGATATTTAAGCAGGTCACCGAAAGTTGTGAATTGATCAAGAGCGATCATGGCACTGGAAACTGGCATGTAGCCTCCTTTTTTGATTGCGCTCTTTTACAGTATAGGACGATTTCCTGGCGAATGGGAAATTTTGTCAAAAATTGTCAAGTTTTACGACAGGGTGAATGCTACGATATTTGTGAGGTTGATGACTGATCAGATGTCGCAGCCTTGCCAATCTAATGTAAAGGAGTGATTCTTATGAAAACCCTGTTGAAAGACCTTGCTGTATTTCTCTTGATCCTTGTGTTGGGAGTTACTGGTTGCGCGGCCCCGGAGATTCAGCCTCCTCGGACACAACCTCCGCCAACTCAACATCCTGCCCCCGAAGTGACCGCAGAGGTGGTAGCCAATCCGCTTTCAGATGTGGTACTGAAAATGGCGGAGCGCATGAACGCCGGCGATCTCGAAGGATCCTTGGACTATTTTTCCAATGACTCCGTGACTTATTTTGTGGGTATGCCCCCAACCGGGATTGAAATTTACAGAGGCAAAGAGGGAATCCGCCCCATTTGGGAGGAGTGTATTGGCAGCCATTTCAAGATGGAAGTCGAGATCGTTTCAGTCGTTGGCGCTGTGGTCAACGCCAAATCCAAAACCTGGCATGATTTCACCCGTCAACTTGGGGTGGCGCCGAATGAATTCATCGAAACTTATCTGATAAAAGATGGCAAGATCGTTCTTTATTCATCAACCCTTACCGAAGCGTCGCTTGCCAAGTTTAAGCCCGCCCTGGCTGCGGTCATGCCTCCCGAACCAACTGCTGCTCCGTCAACCGATACTCCGGTGTCCGAGATCAATGTGATCATTAAAGAAGATACATGCAGTTACAAAGGCTCAATGGTTCTGCAAGCTGGCGCCATCAAAGTGAACGTAGATGCCACAGGTGAAGATGAAAAAGTATCCGGACTGACCTTCTTTAGCCTTGAGCCAGGCAAAGATATCCTGGATCTCATGGCAGCTACACCCTTACCTTCTCCACCTTCCTGGTCGAAGATGCTGACATTATGGGAGGTGAGTCCTGGTGAAAGCAAAACCTTTACCTTTGGGGCTGATAAAGGATCTCTCTATCTGGTCTGTTGGTCGAAGCCACCCGAGCTGGCTGTTGGTAATGTGGGTCCATTTGAAGTTAAGTAGCGCGAAAAACAGATTAAATTCAAAGATTCCCTGGTTGGGCGTACCGTCAACTTTGAGATTTTTCCGCTCTCTTTTGAAAAGTTCCTGGGATTCAATGGCGTTCCCTTCACCCCCGCCCCGCGCTACACCGAAACAAAAGATGCCAAATTGCAAGCCCTGTATGGCGGTTACCCCAAAACCGCGCACCTGACTGCCTTCGACGCGGATGGCGAATGGTAGCATGGACGCCCTTTCGCGCAGAGTGATTGCTCGGCCGGCCCGGATGGTTCGGCCAAGCAATCACTTTCATATTACATGTTTCGTTCTCCGCGCTTAGCGGACTACCACGAGGTCCGTATGGAGCGTCGCCAACGAGTCGGCGCCTGCCCAGATGTCGAAGGCCTCCGCGTCCTGGACCCACTTGCCAGCATTCGTACTCCAGTAGCCGAACTCAGCCGGTCCGAGTTGGAAGGTGACCGTCTTCATCTCACCGGGTTTGAGCGTGAGACGCTCGAAGCCCTTTAGCTCACGCATTGGACGTGAGTCGCTGCCAGCCTTCTGATGGATATAGAGCTGCACAACCTCGTCACCCACCACAGAGCCCGTGTTCATCACGTCGACTGTCACGTCAACCGAGCTTCCCACCTTCACCTGCGGCGCCGCCACCTTCAGATTCGTGATCGAGAAGGTTGTGTAGCTCAGGCCAAAGCCGAAGGGATACAGCGGCGTCGGAAGGCCGTCCCAGTAACGCGGGTTGTACATCGGGCTGCTTTCAGGCGAATGCGTGAGGTTGCGCGCATAGTAGAGCGGCGCATGACTGGCCTTGCGCGGGAAAGTGACGGGCAGCTTGCCGCCCGGGTTGACATCACCAAACAGGATGTCAGCAATGGCATGGCCGCCCTCCGTGCCGGGTTCCCAGGCCTCAAGGATCGCCGGTATGTTCTCCGCCGCCCATCCGATGCTCAGCGGACGGCCATTCAACAGGACCAGGACCACGGACTTGCCGAGGGCCACGACAGCCTTAAGCAACTCTTCCTGGCGTCCCGGTAGATCAAGCGAGGCGCGCGAAGCAGCCTCGCCGGCCATGTTGGCGTTCTCGCCAAGCACCATCACGACTAGATCCGCATTTTGTGCCGTGGCTACGGCCGCCAGGAAAGCAGCTTCTGCCTGCTCAGGCGTTTGCGGATCCTTTTTGACTTCAGACAGCATGTTGTCGAACCATGAGGGAATGTCACGTCGGATTTCGGGGCCAGGGGCGTACTCGACTCTCGCTCCAGGCAGCTTGGCACGAATGCCTTCGACAACTGTGACAGCCGCCGGTGTGTGACCGAAGACCATCCATGAACCTTCCGTGGCCTCCTTCGAGTCAGCCAGCGGGCCGATCACAGCCACGTTCTTCAGGCTCTTGTCAAGCGGCAGGAGGCGGCCTTCGTTCCGTAGCAGCACCATCGACCGCTGTGCGGCGAGCCGCGCTACCTCTCGGTGCTCGGGCAGTGCGACAACCTGGGCTAGCTTCGACTCATCGGTGTACGGCTGTTCGAAGAGCCCCATACGAACTTTAATCGCAAGAATAGGCCGCACGGCTTCGTCAATGTCTGCCAGCTTGAGTGTGCCATCTTCGACGAGCCCGGCGAGGTGCTGGAGGTAGGTATTGCTGGCCATATCCATATCGAGGCCCGCACTGAGCGCGCGGAAAGCCGCGTCGCGCCCATCTCGCGCGTAGCCTTCGATGACAAGGTTTCCGACGGCAAACGCATCGCTAACAACGAAGCCCTTGAACCCCCACTCGCCCCGCAGGACGTCGCGCAGCAGGAAGCGGTTCCCGCTTGCGGGGACGTCGTTAAGGTCCATATAGGCGCTCATAAACGTCCCGACGCCGGCCTTCAATGCGGCCTCGAAAGGCGGAAAATAGACATTGCGCAGCTGGCCCTCGGGCAGGTAGACCGGATCGTAGTCGCGCCCACCATCCGCCACGCCGTAACCCGCGAAGTGCTTAGCGCAGGCCACGACACGATCGGGCGTCCCAAGAGACGGACCCTGGAAGCCGCGTACCTGGGCGGCCGCCATAGCCGCACCCAGACAGGGGTCTTCGCCGGCACCCTCGACGATGCGGCCCCAGCGAGCGTCACGGGCGATATCAACCATCGGGCCAAAGGTCCAGTGCAGGCCTGCGGCGCGGGCCTCCCTGGCCGCCACGGCCTGGGCTCGTTCGGCAACCGACGGATCCCACGACGCAGCCATGGCCAGCGGCACGGGGAAGATCGTACGATAGCCGTGAATCACATCGAGGGCAAAGAGCAGCGGGATCTTCGACGGGCTCTCTTCAACGGCGATCTTCTGGAGCACGTTGAACTGCTTCGTGTCGTTCAACCACAGGACCGAACCAGCCCCGCCTTGCCGGATGATATCCTCGGGCTGCGACCCCGGGATGAACGATGCGCCACCAATCTGGGTGAGCTGACCAATCTTCTCATCAAGGCTCATACGCCCCATGATAGCTTCGACCTTCGCCGCGATATCGGCATCTGATGGGAACTGTACCTGTGCCCCTGTGTTCGGCTTGACATCCATAATATCTCCTTAAACACTGTGCTCTGGACCCGGACGCAGCCCTGCCCCATGCGAGGCGATTCTCACTACACCGGGTCTGCGTTAACAATGCCTGCAATAATAATGGCACTCAGTGACATTGTCAACACCCTGTGCTACAATTCGCACATGAATCAAGCAAACCTGAAAAGCCTGGAACAAAAAAATAAGCCGTTTGCCGAAGCAGTGCCGTCCGCTTCGGCGATTCTCAAGGTGCGTAAGCAGCAGGTTGTGCGGGCCGCCCTGAGCGCAGCTGCCGGAGAATTGTTCCTCGCCCGCGGCTTCGAAAATGTCACCGTCGAGGAGATTGCTCAAACCGCTGGCGTCTCCCGGCGGACGTTCTTCCGCTACTATGCGTCAAAGGAAGCCGTGATGGTCGAGCGCTCCGGCCAACTCGGAGAGCAGCTGCTCTCCGAGTTGGCCGCGCGTCCCATCAACGAACCGCCGCTGCTCGCGATCCGTAACGCCCTTGTGCCAGCCATCGAATCAGGCCTGGAGGAGCGGGATCTCGTCCGCGATACCATACGCCTTTTGCGCGAGACCAGCGCCCTCAGGCGGGCCATTATGGAGCGCGGCAACCGCCTCGAAGAGCAGATCGCTGCATTGATGACCCGGCGGATGGGCGCCACTAGCAAAGATAACACGCCGATACTCCTGGCCTTCATCACGCGCGCTCTGCACGACTCGGCATTTAACGCCTGGTTCGACCACGAGACCGACGATATCGCCGGCCTGGTCGATGACTTGGTCATCCAGCTGTGCTCAATCGTCACTGACATGCCAGAGAAATTCACCAGGGCCAGGAAGTAGCTTCTCCCTCCTACCTTCTGCCCAACCGGTCCGTACTATAACCGATTGGACGATATCCACCTTGAGAGATAGGTAAACCTACCAATGTCAGAAATCAATGCCAGTAACTCCCCCGCTCAACAGACCGTCGATAGAAATTACCGTTGGAATTTTCTTGTCAACGCCCTGGACGGAGCCAGTTTCTGGTTCGGGATGAGTTTTATCTCATCCACAATCATTCTGCCCTTGTTCGTGAGCCATTTTACGGTTAATCCTGTGTTGATTGGCTTGATTCCTTTTCTTGCAACTTCTGGCTATCTCTTGCCACAGATCTTTGCTGCCAACGCGGTCGAGCGCGCTCCCCAGAAAAAATTCTTCCCGGTGATACTCGGTTTCTTCCTCGAACGTGTGCCCATTTTCTTGCTGGCTCCAGCGACCTATTTTCTGGCCACCAGCCAGCCTACTTTAGCTTTGATCATATTCTTTGTATTGTACGCCTGGCACACCTTTGGGGCAGGCGTGATCATTGTAGGCTGGCAGGATATGATAGCAAAAGTCATCCCCGTGGAAAATCGCGGTCGATTTTTTGGCATCACCAACTTTGTCGGCAATGGGACCGGCATCCTGGGAGCGCTGGTCTTGCCCTTCGTGCTCGATAAATTCACCTTTCCGCTGGGCTACGTCATTTCCTTTACCATAGCCGCCGCCCTGATTTTCATCTCCTGGGTGTTCCTTTCACTCACCCGCGAACCGTCTGTCCCCAGTAGCAAGCCGCCGGTCTCTCAAATGGATTTCCTGCTTTCCTTACCGGAAATCCTGAGCAGAGATTACAACTTCCGCATGTATCTACTGTCACAAATCATCTTTTCTCTGAGCGGGATGGCAACCGGGTTTCTGGTGGTGTATACCGTACAAGCCTGGAAATTGCCGGATGCGCAAGCCGGCGGATTTACAGTCGCCATGCAGATTGGCTTGGCCTTGGCGAACTTATTTTTTGGCTTTCTCTCCGACCGCAAAGGTCATAAATTGAGTCTGGAAATCTGCATGGCACTGAGCACCCTTTCGCTCGCTCTGGCGATATTTGCCCCCAGCCCATTGTGGTTTTTTCCGATCTTTTTCTTGCGCGGCGCGGTTAATGCTGGCACCTTTATCTCTGGCATTTCCATTGTCTATGAATTTACCGATGCCGAAAAACGCCCCACGTACATCGGCTTGGCCAACACCATTCCCGGGATCGCCGGGTCGATTGCGCCTTTGATTGGCGGCTGGCTGGCCGGAGCAATCAGTTACCAGGCCATGTTTATCCTATCGGCTATCATCGGGGCTATCAGTTGGGCACTGCTGCACTTTACAGTGCACGAACCTCGCAAAATAAACCCAACCCCAATCCTTTCGGACACGGGTTCAATCCATTAACTCGCTTCAGTAGAATCCCTTGTCCCAGGAGCCCGCCATGCCAGGCATCTCCCATATTCAGAGGAATACTGGCAAATTATTGGGCTGCGAAATCGACTTCTACACGGCTATGATTCACTTGAACTGTCACCGAAAACTCCGATACGTTCAAGTTTTTCAAAACAACAGAATTCGACCTGTTTTCTCCGCCAAAATAAATAGCTTATGCCAGCACGAATCCCATCCTTGTCAAAACATGTATAATTATCGTGTCCACTCTTCTAGAAACGGAGTTTCCCCATGACCACTGATATTCAAGAACAAATAGAGCGCCGCCGCGAACGGGCGCGTGAAGAGATTCTCAAGATTACCAACAAGGGCGGCCATCCGCTGTTCAGCCAGTTCGAGGTCAAATCAGTCAGCGGGCGCGCCTACCGGGTAGAAATCCGCTCGCTGGATGAAATGCAAAACTCCTGCACTTGCCCTGATTACAAGACAAATTTAATCGGCACCTGCAAACACATTGAGGGCGTACTGCTTTACCTGAGGGTGGAGTATGACAAAAAACTGCCTGCACTTGTCAAAATGCACCCACGTGGTACGCAGGTTTATCTCCACTACGGAACAGATATCACAGTCAGGGTGGCGCTGCCGTTGCCCAATTCAGCCCCGGTCAAGGAACTGCTCAACTGCTATTTCGACCCGGCCGGAGTCCTGGTTGGCGCGCCATTGCAGATTCTACCCTCCATATTCGCCGCCATCGAAACCCTGCCGCCGCGTGAACGCTCGCTCGTCAGCATCGCCGAAACCGTGCGCGAGCACCTGGCACTCCTGCAGGACCGCGAGGAAGTTGCCCAGCAAAAAGAATGGTTTCTCGACCAGGTGAGACGCGGGCGGCGTACCTTCGATGTGCTTTCCACCAAACTTTACCCGTACCAGGAACAGGGCGCCATGCACCTGGCCTTTGGTCGCCGCGCCATGCTGGCCGACGACATGGGCCTGGGCAAAACCGTCCAGGCGATTGCCGCCGCCGCGCTGCTGAAAGAAATGCGTGACATCCAGCGCGTGGTAATTATTTGCCCGGCCTCGCTTAAACACCAGTGGGCGCGTGAAATCCGCCGTTTTACCTCACTGCCAGTCACCATCGTCGAAGGGAATTTGGAGGAACGCCAGAAACTCTACCACGATGCCTCTTTTTTCAAAATCATCAACTACGAGCTGGTGCGCTTCGACCAGGACGAATTGCTAAAACTGCGCCCCGACCTGATCATCCTCGACGAAGCCCAGCGCATCAAAAACTGGCGCGCCAAGACCGCCCAGATGGTCAAAGCCCTGCCCAGCCGCTATGCTTTTGTTCTCACCGGGACACCGCTCGAAAACCGCATCGACGAACTCTACAGCATCTTTCAATTCCTCGACCCGCGCATCCTCGGGCCGCTTTGGCACTTCAACGACCAATTCTATAACCTGGAAAAACGTCCCAATGGTACTTACAAGGTGTTGGGTTACAAAAATCTCGACCAGTTGCGTACCATTATTGCCCCTTATGTGCTGCGCCGCACCCGCGACGAGGTGCTCAAGGACCTGCCGCCGCGCACCGATAACAACTACTTCGTCGAAATGTCCGACCCGCAGTGGAAAGCTTACAACGAGTTCAAAGAAACGCTCGCCAAACTAATTTCCAAGGCCCAGCGCGCCCCGCTCAGCCCCAAAGAACGCGAAATCCTGCTGATGTGCCTGATTAAAATGCGCCTCATCTGCGATGCCCTGGCGCTGCACGACAAGGAACTGCCCCAAAAAGAACATGAGCGCACCGGCCCCAAACTGGGCGAACTGGAGGAGATTCTCAGCGAGGACATCGCCAGCAATGGTCATAAAGCCGTTGTTTTCAGCCAGTGGGCTACCATGCTGGCGCTCACCGAACCCATCATCCAGCGCGTTGGCCTGGGTTATGTCAAACTGACTGGTGACGTGCCCAGCGCCAAACGCGGCGAACTCATCCAGCAATTTTTCGATGACCCCAACTGCCGCGTCTTTCTCTCCACCGACGCGGGCGGCGTCGGTCTCAACTTGCAAGCCGCCAGTCTGGTCATCAATCTCGATTTGCCCTGGAACCCTGCCGTGCTCGAACAGCGTATTGCCCGCGCCCACCGTCACGGCCAGCGCTCCTCAGTACAGGTCATCAATCTGATTGCTAAAGACACGATCGAGGAGCGTATGCTCGACACTTTGGCCGCCAAGAAAAGCGTTTTTGCCAGCGTTTTCGGCACAGATGATGCCCCCAGCGCCCTGAATTTCGAGGATACGGGCCAAAACCTGCTCCAAAAACTCGGCGACCTGCTCAAAAAACCGGCGGAAGTGGAACTCGACCTGGCCCCGACAGCCGAAACTGCCTCCGAGGAACCCGCACCATCTCTCCAGCTTTCCGCTCCCACTCTGAAAGGCTTCGCCGCGCTCCTGCTTGACCGACTGCGCGGAAAAGTCCAACTCATCCGTAAAGCGCCGGCCATGCCCGGCGTCAGCGGCGAGGGGATTCTGGTCGTCGTCTCTGGCGCGCCCGCCGAATTACGCCCTATCGTTGAAAACTGTATTGCCGAGCACTATGTGGATGGCGCGCCACAGCTCCATTTGCTGGACACGGAAGGCTTCCGCGCCCTTTCGGCCTTTATCCCCGCCCTCGTCGCGCCTCCCGCCGCAGATGAAGTTGCCTACCATGCCGTCAGCCTGCCTTCCGCGCCGGTGAGCAACTCCAGCTTGATCGAAGCTCGCCGCAAAAAAGCCAACGCCGGCCTGGTCTTCGCTGAAAAACGACTGGCCCTGGCCGATGTCCTGCTCAAAGGCGGCTTCCCCGAGGAGATGACCCGTCCATTGCGCGAAGCTCTGGGCTGGAGTCTCACATCACTCCTGGCCCTCCACACCGAGCGTGACCCAGCCGCCGACCTGCCCTCGCCTCGCCTAATCCAGGCCGAACTGGTCGAACATGGCCACCTATCCGCCGAACTTTCCCAACGCCTCGCGCAGGTTCGTGAGCTGACCGCTTCGCCCGACCCCGGCGAGGAGGCCGCACCTCTCTCCGCCCCCACTGGCCAATCCCTGCTTGAAACCGTTCGCGAGTTGATTGAAATGGTCCAGGAGCAAACTGTCAAAGCCGGGCTTTAAATAAAATCCCGCGTCAGCTTAAGGAATTTGACCAATGCTCCCACGTCTGCTCATCGCCCCGGCCGGTCACGGAAAAACCGAAAGCGTCATCCAGCGCATCCACCAGGTGCTTGCTGATGAACCTCTCGCGCCGGTGATTGTCATCGTTCCGAATATGGTTCAGGCCGCCGGGTTTCGCCAACGGCTGGCTGCCGCCGGAGGCGCGCTGGGGGTTGAAGTCCACACCTTTCACGCCCTTTATTCCGAACTGCTGACTCGCTCCGGGCAGCCCATCCCACTGTTAACTGACCCGGTGCGCATTCGTCTGCTGCGCGCCATTGTGGTTGACCTGTGCAAAAAAGGGGCAATCATCCATTACGCCGCGCTGCGTGATAAGCCCGGTTTTGTTGCCGCCCTGCGCAACACGCTCGAGGAACTCAAACGCGCCCGCATTCTCCCAAACGAATTTGCGATTTGCTGCGCAAATCGCGCCACAAGCGAACTCAGCCCCCGGCTCCATGAAATTGCCCTTGTTTACAGCGCCTACCAGGATTGGCTGCAAACGAATCAATGGGCAGATAACGAGGGTCGCGGCTGGCTGGCGGCGATTGCCTTGGAACAGTCTCCGACACTGGCGGCGGAGACCCGTTTAATTGCCGTGTCCGGCTTTGACGAGTTCAATCCCACCCAACTGGGCGTTCTGACCCTGCTTGCTCAGCGCGCCCAAGAGACCATCATCACATTGACGGGCGACATCCAACGCCCGCAGCGCCCCGCCCAACAGCGCTTCCAGCGCGCCCAAATAGCTTTGGGCAACAGCCTACACATCGAACCTGAAATCCTGCCTTCAACATCTTTACTCGCTCCCTTATTGGCGCACATCGAATCAGAATTGTTCGAAAACCCAAAATCCAAAATCGATAATCCAAAACCTGGAATTCCATCCGGGCACGATGTCGAATTTCTTGAGGCGCAAACCCGCTCGGTTGAAGCCCGCGCCGCTTTGCGCTGGGTCAAAGCCCGTATTGTGCGCGATGGGCTGAAATTGACGGATGTGGCTGTGCTGGCGCGCGACCTGGAGCCCTATCGCGCCTTCATCGAGGAAACTGCCGCCGAGTTTGGCATTCCCCTGCGTGTGGTAGGCGGACAGCCGCTGGCAGACAACCCGGCCGTGGCTGCGCTAATCGCGCTACTCTCCCTGCCCGCCGAGGACTGGCCGCGCCGCACGCTTTTGGACACTTGGCGCAGTCCGTACTTTGACTGGTCGGGGCAAGCCATCAGTCCGGATGACGCCACTTTGCTCGATGAAATCTCCCGCCAGGGGCGGGTGACGCAGGGGCTCGCGCAGTGGCGCGAGGCTTTTGAAGTATGGGAGAAGCGCCAGAGAACTGGGGATGAACTGGAAACAGATAGTTTGCCAGGACACTTGAAAGTCACCAGACTTTCAAGTTCAATTCAATCAAAGTTCGAGGCATTTGTTGATTTACTGACTCCGCCAGAACATGCCACTACGCGTGAATTTGTGGGCTTTATCGAAAATTTGATTGGCGATGACCCGGCCCTTACACATATCACAGGTCTTGATCCGGAAGGAGAACAGCGCCTACGCGACCATCAAGACAGCGGGGTGAATGCCGTCGCCTGCGCCCGTTCCAACCCATCCACCGCCGAACGCGACGTGGCCGCCTTGCGCGCCTTCAAAGATGTGCTGCGTGGACGATTTGCACAGCAAATCGTGCTGGCGGAATCGGCGTTAGGCGAAACTGCGATTACTTATGCCCAATTTTTTGTTGACTTGCGTGCTGCGCTGGAGACGGCGACTTATTCCGTTGCCAGGCAAGCCGGGGTGTTGGTGGCTTCGGTACTGGATGCGCGCGGATTGTCTTTTGAAGCCGCGGTTTTGATGGGTCTTTCGGAAGGCGAGTTCCCGCACCTGGAACGCGAGGACATTTTATTGCGCGAAAGCGACCGCGCCGCGCTGCGGGAACGCGGACTTCTGCTCGATACCCGCCTACATGGCGACGATGCAACTTTCTTTTACCAGGCTATTACCCGCGCGCGGCAAAAACTGCTGCTCACGCGCCCGTATCTGGCGCAGGATGGCCAGCCCTGGGAGGCATCCCCGTTTTGGGTTGAGATTCAGCGCCTGTGCGGAAAACCGGGTGCGGACAGGGTTCGTCCAGAAGATGCTCTGGATCCTGCCCAGGCAGCCTCGCTTGTCGAATGGCAGGAATCTGCCCGGGATTTTGACATCCATCTAAAAAATGGTGTAGAGACGCTGCTTGCGCGGCTCTGCACCAAAGCAGTGGGGAAATTCGAGGGTGAGATTTTTGACCTGAGCGAGCGTTTTGGCCCTAATTTTGGCTGGAGCGCAAGTAAGTTGGAGAGTTACGGGACTTGCCCGTTTGAGTTTTTTGTCGCCCACGCACTTGGGTTGGAGCCGCGCACGCCGCCGGAAGAAGGTTACGATGTGCGCGCGCTAGGGTCGATGCTGCACAAGATTTTGGAGATGTTTTACAGCGGGATGGAACTGGACGAGGCGGCAGGCGTGGTATTTGCCAGTGCGCCACAAGTGTACGGTTTTCGCCCAACGCCGCTCTGGGAGTGTCAACAGCGGGAACTGTTGCGCCGCCTGCGCGAGACGATCGCGGCCCTTGCACAGGCTTCACAAGGTTACACGCCGTTCCGTATGGAGGCGCGCTTTGGGATGGGTGAACCGTCGCTGGTCCTGGGGGACGGGGTGCGCTTGCATGGCTACATCGACCGGCTGGATAAAGCCCCGGATGGCTCGCTGCGCGTGATTGACTATAAGGCAGGCGGAGCGGCGATTACAGCGGCGCACTTGAAGGAAGGCCGCCGTTTACAACTGCCGATTTACGCCCTGGCGGCGCGCGACGCGCTGGGGCTGGGTCAGGTGTCGAGCGGGTTTTACTGGCACATCCAGAAGGCCGAAGCTAGCAGTCTGAAATTGGAGAAGTACGACGGCGGAGTGGAGGCCGCTTTTGCCAAAGCGACAGCACAGATCGAAAGACATGTGGCGGGTATCCGCGCTGGTCATTTTGAACCCAAACCACCCGCCGAGGGCTGTCCGGGTTACTGCCCGGCAGTGGGCTTCTGTTGGCGATATAAGAAAGGGTTTTGATTATGTCTTACGAACCATTTATTGAACGCTTTGGCGAACTTGGCAAGAAGAGACTGCCCACTAACCAATGACTCTCATCTCCCAATTTTCCTTCAAAGGTCGCCAGGAACAGGCTGCCACCGACCCGAATCGTGCCATCGCTGTTACGGCGGGCGCGGGTTCGGGTAAAACGCTTTCTCTTGTGGGACGTTACCTGCATCTGTTGGAGCGCGGCTACCCGCTGCGTTCGATCCTGGCGATTACTTTCACAGAGAAAGCGGCGCGGGAGATGCGCGGTCGAATCCGCAGTGCGCTCTCTCTGGTTACCGAGCCTGATTTATCCGCCAAGAACGCCAAGAATACGGAGGAAACCCTTAGCTTTCTTGACCCACCTGGCGGTTCAAATATTGATTCTGCTAGAATTGGCACCATTCACAGCCTGTGCGCCGAGATTTTGCGCTCCCACCCTGCCGAAGCCGGCCTCGACCCGGCATTTAAGGTGTTGGAGGAGGGGCTTTCCACCGCCATGCAAGCCGAAGCCATCGACTCGGCCCTGGCCTGGGCCGCCAACGACAAGCAAGCCGCCGCGTTGTTCGAACCGTTCAACGAAGGCGACCTGCGCCAGATTCTCAAAACGCTGCTGGGCAGGCGCCTGGATGTTGCCCAACTTTTTGCTAAAAACCTTATGGACGAGGATTTACAGCCTGGGCTGGCCGCCAGGGCAGTCGCAGAAGGACGAGAAAAAATCTGTGTAAATTTGGCCCCAGATTTTGCTCTCGCTCTCGAAGCATATCTCGCGACTCACCTTGACTCCCCAACCTGGCTCGAAAATCTGACAGACCTCGCCTCTCACCAGTCCGCTGCGCCCGATGACAAGCTTGAACTCGCTCGGCGCGCCGTGCTCGCCTGTTGGGATGAAGTTCAATCTGCCCGCGCCGCCCAAAATTGGGACGCAGTGCTTGCCGGCCTGGCTGACTTGCGCAAAGCCACCTCCACGCAAGGCAAAAAAGAGAATTGGAACGCTGATAGCCTCGAAACGGTGCGCACCCTGATGAGCGAATTGCGCCAGGTCTATGACAAGAATCTTAAATTCCTGGCCGAAAAAGCCCGTTTCTCTCTCGACGAGCAAGTCACCACGCACCTGCCTGCCATTCACAGTCTCATCGAGCAAACACTGAAAGAATACCAGCGCCGCAAAGACGAGCGCCAATCCCTTGACTTCGACGACCTGGAAGGTCTTACCGCTCAATTGCTGACGATGCACCCCTCAGTTTGCGCCGAACTCCAATCCGAATTGCGCGCCGTCCTGGTGGACGAATTCCAGGACACCAACGACCGCCAGCGGCAGATTGTGTACGCGCTGACAGGCTTTTCTCCCTCATCTTTCGATGGTTCCCCGACGGGGGATAGCCAGACAGGGAGCTGCGTTGACCTTTTCCTCGTCGGCGACGCCAAACAGAGCATCTACAAATTTCGCAATGCCGATGTCACCATCTTTCGCCGTGTCCAAAACGATGTTCGCGGCTCCGGCGGTCTGACCCTCGACCTCGACCTGACCTTCCGTGCCCACAAAGCCCTGCTTGAAACCCTCAACAGCCTGCTGGCCCCTATTCTCGGCGAAAGCGACGACCCGGCCCGCCCCTATGCCGTGCCTTTTACGCCATTGCGCGCCTATCGCCCGGCTCCTGTGCGTGAGAACATCCAGCCGCCCTACGTCGAATTCCATTTTGGGCTGGGTGAAAATGCCGAAAGCGGACGCCTGGTCGCCGCAACCGCCATCGCCCATCGCCTGCGCCAACTCTACGAAAACGAAGGCTTTGCCTGGGGCGATATGGCTCTGCTTTTTCGTTCATCCACTGCCTACACTGCCTATGAAGACGCCCTCGAAGCCCAAGACATCCCCTTCGTCACCGTTGCCGGGCGCGGGTTTTACGACCGCCCCGAAATCCGGGATTTATTAAATGCTCTGGCCGCCATCGCCGACCCAACCGACGACCTGGCCCTGGCAGGTCTCCTGCGCTCCCCCGCCTTTGCCATTCCCGATGCAAATATTTATCACCTGCGTTTTGCCTCGCATCTCCAAGAATCGAGCGATGAGGCGGGTTTGAGGGCCGCCCTTTGCGCTTCGTTTAATCCCCCCCATCAACGAGCGTTCTTCATTCTTGAAGAACTCCAAACCCTGGCTGGCCGCGCCCCGGCTGCTGCCGTTCTCAAACGCTTCCTCGACCTCACCGGCTATCGCGCCATCCTGGCCAGTGTCCCCAATGGCGGACGAATGCTGCGCAACATCGAAAAACTGCTTGCCGACGCCCACCGCAGCCGCCTCGTCAGCCTGACCGGCTTCCTTGCCTACGTCCAGACCCTGCGCGACATTGGTCTGCGCGAAGGTGAAGCCCCAGCCGACGTATCAGCGGTTTCCTTAGGAAATCGCGGCGCTGTCCAACTAATGACCGTTCACAAAGCCAAAGGGCTCGAATTTCCCCTGACCGTCCTCGCCGACGCTTCCTACGAACATCGCGGCGCGGGTGGTAAGGTCCAGATTCAAGATGGCCTGCTCCTCGATCTCAAAGACGGCGACTTCCACCCCACCGCCTGGCAGCTCGCCGCCCGCCTGGATGACGACCGCGACGATGCCGAAGATCGCCGTCTGCTCTCCGTCGCCGCCACCCGCGCCAAAGAAAAACTGCTCATCAGCGCCCACGTCAAACCCAAAAAGGATGGCAGCCTCTCCCTGGCGGGTTGGCTGACCCATTTCGGACTTGATCAGGTCAAAATATCGGAGGAATTGTCCCGGCCAGAAATGTTCCCGCTAAATTTGACCGGCACTTCCCTCATGTTGTATCCTGTTTCGGCGGCAGACACCGACTCCACGCAGCCAGTATCCGAATCCCAATCAGAATCCTCCGGAAAATCTGACCTGCTCGAGCCCCTCAATCCGCTTTCTCCCGTTGCCGACGAAAAAACCCGCGCCAGAGAATCAGACCCGCCACAACGCGTCTGGCGTGTTGTTTCAGCCACCAAACGCCCCCAGGCTCCCGCCTGGCTGGTTGGGAGACTTGTTCACGAATCGCTGCGCCGCTGGAAATTTCCATCTGCTGATTTCGAAGCCTTCCTGCGCCCCCTGGCCCTCGAAGCTGGATTAACCGACCCAGCTGAAATTCACACCGCAGTGCTTGAAGTCTGCCGCCTACTGGAAAGATTTCACGCCCACCCGCTCTTTGCCGAACTCGACTCCGCCGAGCGTCACCACGAAATCCCCTATATCCTGCCCGCTGACCGGGGTGTAATTGATTTGCTCTACCGCACGAATGCGGGCTGGTTTATCCTCGACTTCAAAACCGACGCAGTCCACTCCGCCGAGCAAGCCCGGACTGTCATCCGCAAAAACGAATATGATCAACAATTGGCGCGCTACGCGCTGGCTGTCGCAGAACAACTTAACGTGCAGGCAAAGCCCCGGCTGGTCTTCCTGAATGTAGATAAAAACCTGGCAATATTTGACTTGTAGGAGAATCCATGACCACCCCAAATCGTCATGGGCTGAAATTATATTACTGATAGGCCAGTTGGACGATGATTTTTGGCACTCCAAAAATTGCCGGCGCATAAAATCAAAATCCTGCGTTTCATGCAGTTTCCTTCTCCAACATGGTCTCAATCTTTCTGCGCAAGACAGGCACAGAAATTTTCCCGCCGCTGCTCAACACTTCTCCAGCCACCAGCACCATAGGTAACTGTGCGTTGGTTGGCAGAATTGGGCAGGCCGGATCGAACAGGTCGAAGTATTGCACCTGCACAGCCTCACCAAAGCGCTGACGTAGCTGTCCACTCACCCAGATCGCAGTTTCACGCCACGTATCCTTAACACCGTCCTTGCAGGCAATTGGCGCGCCAATGATTTGCACACGAACTGGCGCGCTCATCCGCAGACTGAGCCCCATTTCTTCACTTCCATAGGCCAGCATTCCCAGTTCGGCCAGCATCTCCAGCCCCTTCACTTCCTGCAGCAGAAGCGGGATTTCCAGCACAGGTGTGGCAAAACGCTCACGAATTTCAACCAGGTACTTCACCTGCATGGCGCGCCGTGCTTGCGCAAAGGGCGTCACCTGTTCAGCCGGGATGACGAAATTAGCCACCACCAGCCCTGGTTTGATGCCTACTGTCTCCAACTCTTCTGCCGCGCGCCAAGCTTCCAAAATCGGCGTGGACTCAGGGTACATCACAAACACAAAGGTGCTTTGCTGCGGGTCGCGCATCATCTCAATCACCTGCCCAAAACGCTGCTTGGCAACGTCATCGGCGGCACTGCCATCTACCGAGGCGAAGACTTTTACGTCAATCTGTTGGCTCCAATCCATAGGCAGTTCGAGCAGGCGCATAGTGTGGCCAGTCGGGGCAGTATCGAATACCACTGCTTCCCAATCCGACTGCGAAGCGTAATCAATGAACTGGTCAAAAGCGGCCATTTCCTCGGTGCATGGCGAATCGAGTTCTTCTTCCATGATCTGGATCGCGCTTTCCGGCCTGCCGCGTTGACGGGCGTCGTTCAGGATGCGCGTCTTGTAGGTTTCTGCGGCGGCTTTCGGATCAATCTTGACCGCCCACAAATCGGGTAAAAACTGCACCTGCGCAGGCATATCACCCACCGGCACGCCCAGTACATCGCCCAGGTGCGCCGCTGGATCGGTCGTCAGTAGCAAGGTCTTATATCCCTGCTGGGCCAGCCAGACCGCTGTCAGACAGGAAGCGACAGTCTTACCAACCCCGCCTTTGCCCGCGAAAAAGATCGTGCGGCGCTGATTATCCGGCTGGATGCGGGCGCGAATGTCGTCCATCGATGAAACCACTGCCTCGCGGACAGCTTTTTCAACGTCAGCCTTGATATCTACCGGGGCCTGCTCGCCGTCAAAAAAAATTTTCCCTACCTGACGCAGCCGTGCCACACCCGTGATCTCGCCCGAAAGCAGAGGCATGTGTTGGGTTGGGTAAGACACTTCGGCGCGGATTTGTTCTATGTAGCCTGCCTGCATCCTGGAGCGTGCCGAAAACAACGGGTTGGCTTGCTCTGAGGTCGGAATGATGCCGTTGATGATTAGCCGGTGTGCATGAATGCCAAGTTTTCCCAGTTCACCGATGGCCCGTTTCGTTTCACGGATGGCAATCGCTTCGGGATGCAGAACAAATATAAAAGTCGAAAGACTCTCGTCGCGCAGTGCGGCTAAAGCATGTTCATATTTATGTTTTGCTTCCTGAATAGCGGCCGCCGGACCGATGCAGGTCTGTCCGCTACCCATCGAGGCTGCATCAATCGCCTGGCTCCACTCGGCCGGCAGTTCCAGCAGGCGGAGTGTGTGGCCGGTGGGGGCGGTATCAAAGATAATGATGTCAAATTCTGGCACGATCTCATCTTGCACGATGAAATCGGTGAAACGGTCGAAGGCAGCCACCTCCGCGGTGCATGGACCGCTCATCTGTTCTTCCATTACCTGCACCATCTGTGCCGGAAAGGCGGCACGCAGAGGAGCCAGGGCGCGGTCAACATATTCATGCGTGGCTTGGTCGGGATCAATTTCCATCGCAGATAAATTACGGACGCCATTGATGGCTGTAATCTGATGCCCGATTTTCTGTTCGAATACATCCGCCAGGTTGGAGGCCGGGTCAGTGGTAACGATCAGGGTACGCTTGCCTTCATCAGCATAACGCACAGCCTGGGTACAGGCCATACTGGTTTTGCCTACGCCACCCTTGCCGGAGAAAAAAATGAATTGAGTCTTCACGCATTATCTCCATTCAAGTTTTCTTTAATTTCAGCCAAAGTTGGATATGCCCCGGTTTTGATTACCTTGCCGCGTACAACGATGATAGGTAGGGCTTCCATTTGTTTCTCGCGTACCAGTTTCATGACTTCGGCATTGGCGAGAAAAGCATTCGGGTGGCTGGTCATTTGATAACGCTCAACACGCAGGTTTTCGCGCTGCAGGGACACAATCATCTCACTTACATCCAATAAAGTCTGGTCGAGTGTCGGGCCACACAGGCCGGTGGGGCAGCACATCGGCGGATCAAACATTTCCACATCTACGGGAGCAATTGATGTGGGTAGGGTATTCAGCAGGGGGATGACATTGTTCATGATATTTCAATCTCCATCGAAGGGTTTCGATAAAAACAGGGTGCCTTCTCTTAGTTCATAATTTTCTATGAGCATTCTGATCGCTTTTACTCTCGATATTGGGTATTCTTTACGGGCAGCGGATTAATCCCCTCGCCCACAGACAACCACCACAGGCAGGTTGTTTGTTCCCAAAGCAATCTTCCAAGTTTTCATTCGCCAACTCACAACTGTTGCAAAAAGCGCAGGGCGAAAAATCAAATTCAGCAAGCTGCTTCCTTAATCCCAGATAGCCGGCGTTATTCCAGATTTCAAGAAGGCCTTGCTCGTGAATATCTCCCACAAAGTATTCTCGCGAGGTGCGTTCACGATTGTCAAGAAAATGCGTATGAGTGTAGAGCAGAGGCAAGCACGGACTGACTTTCCCATCCTGGCGGATGGAGAGGCTTCCGCGCTCGACAAACGGACACTGGTCAGAATTTTGATTCAGTAAGCTGCCGGTAAATTCCAGGCGGTTCATACTTTTTAGCACATCCGCAAGCATGCCAATCGTTTGCGGATTGATATCCATTAACGGCAGGCGCACCAGCGGTGTTGCCTCCTGGCTGGGCAGCAGGTTCATGGAGCGCATGTATAAATTTTCATCGAGTAGTTCACGATTGTGCGCCAGCACATTGCTGACCGAGAATTCCACAGCGCCCAGGCGTGTTCCCAGTTTGACCACTTCCGCCAGGTCATGGATATTGCGCCGCATGGCTACAAAAGCGATCCCCAGTTTGGGAACTCCGGCCCAGACAGACGTACCGTAGATGCGGAATTTTTGCGTTCGCAAGCGCGTCAGATTCTCGATGACGACCGGCAGGGCATTCCCCAGGCGCACATCTGCATAGCATTCCGGCGAGGCCCCATCCAATGAGACCCACAGCCGGTCCAATCTGAGCTCAATCAACCTGCGGGTGATCTGTTCGGTAAGCAGGATGCCATTGCTGATCAGCGCAACCGGATGTCCGGCTGCCTTGGCCTGTTCAATCATATCCAAACAGGCAGGGTGTGACAGTGGTTCGCCATAACCGCCGAAGAAAATTTCAGGTTTAGGTCGAAGATCTTTAAGATTGGTAAGGATGCGCTGAAAGATATCAATAGACATACCCCCATAATCAGCTTCCCAAACATTACGCATACAGGTGGAGCAGTTCAGATTGCACCTGTTGGTGATCTCCATGTACACACGCTTGAGTTTTGTAGTTGGGGATTTCAGCTGCAGACCATGCCCATTGGGCACAATTCGGATCTCGTCGCCAGGTGAAATGTCTAAATCCCTGGCCACATTGGGCGGCAAAACGATTTCTCCGTGTTCGTTGACGTGGGCATAGCGTGTTTTTGTCATGCCAGGCTAATTCCTAATGTTTAATATTCCGGTCCAAGGCCTTGTTGAAAAATGCCATGATTCTACCTGGAACAGATCGTGTGAATCTTGAAGTAAATCTCAGGGTTGGCTGGCATTAAACGGTGTCTGACTGATTCCGACCAACATCGAAATCGATTTGCGCGGGATCATTTGCGCACTTTCGTTCAAGCTGACGCCAATTTTGCTCGTATCCAGCGTTGCAAATATTAGCGGTTGACCCACGTCAACCGGCCAATTATTCATTCCCGGGATTACCGGACTGCTGGTAAAGAGACCTAAATCGCTTGACTCTACTTTCAATTCATCGCAGACTGCCACACGCAGGGATGTCGCAGCCACTGAACCGAAACTATCCAGCGTAAAGGTGTAGGCCGGGTTCTCTTGCATCAAGGCTGCAATTCTAGTTTCAAGTCCGAGGCCCAGTGTACAAACCAACAAGGCAATCTGTTGAGCACCAGCCAAATGTTGAGTAACAAAAGGACTTACCTGCCAAACATTGCCGGCAAGCGTAAAGTTCTCGGCACTCATATTATCAACAGGCAGGATGCGATATGTTGCGACCGGCCGAATCAATTGCAGACCTTCCACCAGGGCTTGTTCAGCAAATTCTACCAGGCGCGGTTTGCGCTGACGAATAACAGCCGGATCAGCACCTTGCCCACGAAGAACCATATCAACATCAATTTTTAATTGTTGGTACGCCCGAACGATTTGGTCACTCATAAGAACTGTCTTCCATTTTTATAACAAATTTGTATCCGGTTCACACAAAACTGTGACTTGACCGCAATTACCACACTCGAATTGAATGGTTGCATGGCGAATTTCAAATGTCTTTTGAAGAGTTTCTTTTAGCGCAGTCATCAATCCAGCAGTCTGGCTCAGCGCTTGATCTTCAATTCTTACGTGAGCGCTGAGAGCAATATACCCAGGGGCTACAGTCCAGACATGCAGATCGTGTACTTGACCGATTCCCCTTACTTTTTGCATGGTGTCTGCGATAGAGGTGGCCGTCATACCATCAGGCATGCCCTCCACCAGAATGTGGACAGATTCTTTGAGCACGCGCCCGGAACTGAACAGAATCAAGACCCCTATCATCACGCTGACCAACGGATCGAGCCAGTTCCAGTTGACGAATAACAGGATCACACCCACGGCAATCACGCCTACCGAAGCCAGCGCATCGCCCAGCACGTGCAGAAAAGCGGAGCGGGTGTTCAGATCATCATGGTCATGACTGCTCAAGGTGAAGGCCACAACCAGGTTGACAACCAGGCCGATGATAGCGATAACCAGCATAGGTCCCGCTGAAACAGCTTCAGGGTTTTGAAAGCGACCCCATGCTTCACGCAAAATCTCGAAAGCGATCAGGAAGAGCGTCGCGCCGTTGATCAGAGCGGCCAGCACCTGCATACGATGGTAGCCGTAGGTATGCTTATCATCGGCTGGCCATTTGGCGGCACGAATGGCCAGGAAACACAGCCCAAGAGCAAAGGCATCCATAAAGACGTGCGCAGAATCGGAGAGCAAGGCCAGGCTGTGCGTCCAGAATCCGCCGATGAGTTCGGCGAAAAAGATCAGGCCGGTCAGAACCAGGGCGAGAATAAAACGTTTTTCTTTGATTTCATTGGTGTGGTCGTGGGACATGGTTTCCTCAAAATTCATCCGAAACTGCTCACGCTGCACCCTTTTCAAGATGGCCTCGCAAAGCTTTGCGGCTGGAGGCCTGGATCTGTTCCCAGACAACCGCTTTCAAAAAGAGCAGCGCTGCTTTTTCGTCCTGATCCACCAGGATCATCTGTAACTCGGTTTGTTGTTGCTCGTCCAACACCACGTTTACTTTTTGCATTTTGCCTCCTTGCGCCAGATGGTCAATTGCCTCATGCCGCACCAGGAACTTTTAAGTTTGTCGCGTTGATTTTCTCTTAAAATACCAGGTTGAACAAATAGCCGGTAATAATGATGGCCAATGAGACCACGCCTACAAAAACGGCGATCAATTGTGGTTTAAGTACGCGACGCAAGATGACCAATTCCGGCAGGCTCAACCCGACCACCGCCATCATGAAAGCCAGAACCGTGCCGAGCGCCGCGCCTTTTTCCATCAGCGCATGCACGATCGGGATGACGCCCGCCGCATTCGAATAGAGCGGCACACCCAATAGGACCGCCGCCGGGACGCTCCACCAGGCCTGCTTGCCCAGGATGCCAGCCAGGGCGGTTTCGGGTACGTAGCCATGGATGCCCGCGCCAACCGCGATGCCGACCACAACATATAACCATACCTTTCCGACGATCTCTTTGGTGCTGGCCCAGGCAACCTCAAAGCGGTTGTTCCAGGTGGGCTGCTCGGGCAGGTTGGCGCCTTTACCGACCTTGATCTGCCAAACGAAATCTTCTACATAGCGTTCCAATTTCAGACGGCCTATGATCACCCCGGCGAAAATTGCGATCGTTAGACCGGAAACCAGGTACAGCCCGGCCACCTTCCAGCCAAACATGCCGAACAACATGACCAGCGCCACTTCATTGACTACCGGCGCGGAAATCAGGAAGGAAAACGTCACCCCCAGCGGAATACCCGATTCGACGAAACCGATAAAGAGCGGGACCGCCGAACACGAACAAAAGGGTGTAATGATACCCAGCGCAGCCGCCAGCACATTGCCCACCCCTTCGCGTTTGCCGCCCAGCCAGGCTCTGGTCTGCTCGGCGCTGAAAAACGAGCGCAGCATGGTGATCATAAAAACCATGCCACCCAGTAACAAGATAATTTTTGGAACGTCGTAAAAAAAGAAGGCCAATGACTGGCCCAGGTGCGATTCCAGAGGCAGGGCCAGCAGGCTGTAGGCAATCCAGTTCGCAAAGGGTTCGATGACATTATAAAGTGCGAACCAGATTACCGTGGCCAGCGCGACCAACCCCCAGGCGCGCCAATTAGCACCAGATGCGGGCTTTTGTGCTTGTCCTTGAGTCAATTGAGTTTGCATGAATGAAATTTCCTTGTTTTTATTCAGAAAACTGTCTGTTCTTATCTAACCAGCTTTTCATCTGGCGGACAAGCTTCCTGCGCAGCGGCCAACATCCCGGGAGCTGAGGCAAGCGCGCCACCAAACAGGCGTTTCTGCAGGAAAAAGGCCACGTTGACCAACCCAATCATGACCGGCACTTCGATCAATGGTCCAATCACCGCCGCGAAGGCCGCGCCGCTGTTGATCCCGAAGACACCTACGGCCACGGCAATCGCCAGTTCAAAGTTGTTGCTAGCGGCCGTAAAAGCCAGGGTGGTGGTTTTGGAGTAATCCGCCCCGATGGATTTTCCCATGAAGAAGCTGACCAGGAACATAATCACGAAATAGCACAGCAGCGGGATGGCGATGCGCACCACATCCAGCGGCAGCTGCACGATGATATCGCCCTTAAGCGAGAACATGACCACAATCGTGAAGAGCAGGGCAATCAGGGTCAGCGGGCTGATCTTGGGCACAAAGGTCTTATAGTACCATTCCTTGCCTTTGGTACGGATCAACACGAAGTTGGTGATGAAACCAGTGATAAAGGGGATGCCGAGATAGATGAAAACGCTCTTGGCGATCTCGCCGATGGTAATGGGTACCAGCTTGCCGCTCATTCCAAATAGGGGCGGCAGAACGGTGATAAAGACCCAGGCATAGACACTGTAGAACAAAACCTGGAAGATACTGTTGAAAGCCACCAACCCGGCGGCGTACTCGCTGTCGCCTTTGGCCAGTTCATTCCAGACGATGACCATGGCGATGCAGCGCGCCAAACCGATCAGGATCAGACCAGTGAAATATTCAGGGTAGCCGCGCAGGAAGATCAGCGCCAGGGCAAACATCAAAATCGGGCCAATGATCCAGTTCTGTACCAACGAAAGACTGAGCACTTTCCAATTGCGGAAGACATCGCCCAACTCGTCATAATGCACCTTGGCCAGCGGAGGGTACATCATCAGGATCAGACCAATCGCAATCGGGATGTTGGTGGTACCGATTGAAACGGCAAGGTTGAAACCTGCAACACTCTGAGGGAACAAGAAGCCAATTCCAACGCCAATCGCCATGGCTGCGAAAATCCACAGTGTCAGGTAGCGGTCGAGGAATGAGAGTTTCTTGGTGACAGGTTGAGGGGCAACAACTGCTTGGTTCATGTGAAAGTCTCCTATTTAGAAAAGTATGAAAGAGGGGATTAGGCCGCTTCAAGCGCGTTGGCCAGCCAGGTGCTGACTTCGCCCGGGGTGGGAATACGGCCAGCGGAGACCACTTTTTCGTTGATCACCAGACCCGGGGTGGACAGGATGTTATAGGCCATGATCGCGGGATAATCAGTCACCTTGACAACTTCGGCTTCCAACCCCATTTGGTCAACGACTTGATGAGCAATAGCCTCCAGCTTCTTACAGTTGGCGCAACCTGAGCCAAGAACTTTGATAGTCAGCATTTTATTTTTCTCCTTGAAAAAATGGATGTTTTTTGAAAACTACCCGCAGGTTTGGGCGAAACAAATTATATTAATAGAAAACCCGGGACGTTTTATCGAATTGATTTTACGGGCACTGGATAACGCCTTGAGCCCACAGGCAAACACCACAGACCGGGGAAGGATTTAAGAAACAATCTTCCTGGTTGGTTTCGGCCAGCTCACAGCCACCACAGAAGGTACAGGGCGCAAAGCCAAAATTGTGCAGACGCTCACGGTAGGCCAGGTATTCAGGGTCCAGCCACAGCTCGAGTAATGTAGAGTCAGCAACATTGCCGATAATGTGACGCTTGTTGGTGAGCTGCTTCGCTTTCAAGTAACTGGTATGCGTGTGCATCAAAGACCAGCATGGAGCTGCATAACCATCCCAGGCGATGGACATCGAACCACCTTCTACAAAATTACAGACATCACTTGCTCCGCCCCAGTTATTGCCTGCATAACTTATGTTACAACCGCTATTGAAGGCCTCAAACAAAGCATCGCGGGTAAGTTCGTTGAAGTCCATTTTAGGCAGGCTCAAATGCGTTACGGATTTTGAACCATCCATATATGCCGGATTCGACAAGCTTTGAGAATATAGTCGCTCGTCAAGCATCTCGGGGCTGGCGGGCTGCACATTGCTGACCGAAAAATACTTTGCGCGGAATGAACGACCTAACTTGATAACCCTGGGTAATTCGTTGATATTACGTCTCATGGCAACAAATGCCACACCAATTTCGGGGACGGGGAAATGCCCACCTTTGCGCATTTTTGCAAAGCGATGCATATTTTCGAGCACATGCGGCAGTTCCGCGCCCAGGCGCACATCAGCATAGCTCTCTGGCGTGGCACCATCTATCGAGACCCAGAGCACATCCAGCCCGGCTTCGATCAACTGGCGGCTGCGCGTTTCGTCGAGCAAGGTAGCATTGGTGATCATCTCCACCTTGGGCACGCCCAACTGCTTGACGCGCGCGATCCATTCAATAGTGCGCGTATGTACCAACGGTTCGCCGATCCCACCGAAATAAACACCGGGCAGCGGGTCGAGCAGTTTCAAGCTCTCGAAAATCTGCTCAAAAGTCTCATCGCTCATCCGCCCGTTGGATTCGTGCCAGCCATTACGGAAACATGTAATGCAATCCAGGTTGCAGGACACGGTCGGTTCGATATATATTTTTGTAAGCTGGGTGATTGGTCGGTGCATACGCACAAAATTTGTACCTTCATCCAGGCGCACCTTTACGCCAGGGTTCAGCCCATATCGCACAGCCACATCGCGCGGAATAACCAGGTCACCCTGTTCGTTTACCTGTGCCCAGGCAGTGGTCGGTTTTGTGGAAACAGTCATAAATTTTGTTCCTGGGATAACACGGCGAGAGCTTCGATAAATTCGGTAGATAAAGCGCACTGCGCCTGCGGGCTGACAGGTTCAATCACAGGCAAGTTGACCTGGGCAATGTGCGCTGCCCGCCGGATCAATGGCATGATTTCAGGCTTGAGCAGATGGTAGAAGACATACCTGCCCTCGCGGCGCGAATCGATCAGGCCTGCCTGGCGTAAGGCCATCAGATGCTGAGAAATATAGGCCTGCCGGTAGCCCAGGCGGGTTTCGAGATGGCAGACACAGGCTTCTCCTGCTCCAATGAGGAGCAAAATTTCCAACCGGGCTGGGGCGGAGATGCTTTGCAGTAGTTCAGAAATCGCTTCGAGAGAATTGGTCATATTCATATTCCTTGATATGAATATATTGTACAACTCATTCGGCAAAACGAATATGACAAGTGTCATTTTTATTTGGATCGGATGTCATCTTTCTCTTCCGCTTTTTATCAAAATGCATCCCGTCAGGAAAAACCCTACAAACTCCCCTCTTTTATCAGCCCGAATCCTGTTCCCAAACTACTCATCCTGTTAACAATCATAATTGTGCTGTTGGGAACCGTTAGAATTGGTAAAATAGTGAGTGAGCTTACCTCTGGTATAAAATCTTTCAAGGAAATTTTGCAAGGCAATCAAAAGAATAAATTACTCCGAAGTTTGTGTGCCTGTCCGCACCTGCGCAAAATCCCCCATGGTGGGGGTGGCACACAAGCCGACCCGGAAACGGGTCCCGGTTGCCGGTGGAAACGCCCCAGCCCCCCGAATTAGGAAAGGAGATCCCAGCATTGCTATCTGCGAAGCTGTCTCTTTTCCCATGAGACAGCTTTTTTTTTGGAGAACCACCATGGACATCCAACGTTTGCTAAAAATATCCGCCCGCGACCACGATCACCTGTGCCCGCGCCAGATCCTCGGTGTCCGGCTGGGATTGGCCGGGATGAACGCCCTGGGTTTTGCCAAACCACCCACAAAAAAGCGCCTGCTGCTGGTCACCGAAATGGATGGCTGCTTCGTCGATGGCCTTTCCGCTGCCACAGGCTGCACTGTTGGTCATCGCACTTTGCGTGTGAAGGATTACGGAAAAACTGCGGCTGTGTTCGTCGATACCGTAACCAGGCAGGCTTTGCGTGTTGCTCCCGTGTTGGATATTCGCCAAAAGGCCTCTGTCTATGCTACGAATGAAACGCGCCACTACTTTTCCCAGATGCAGGCCTATCAGGTTATGCCCGTTGAGCAGATGTTTACTATTCAGGCCGTAACCCTGATCGAATCCATCGATGCTATTCTCGGTCGCCCTGGTGTGCGCGTCGAATGTGCTGCGTGTGGCGAGGAGATAATAAATGAGCGTGAAATCAAACAAGGCACACTGACACTGTGCCACCCCTGCGCGCAGGGAGGTTATTACCGAATCGCAGAGCCAGACACGACCCAGTACTTTATCTGTCAACACGAGAACGCCGCACGCTGAAATTATCTGTGTGCTTATTGACCAAACTAAAAGTGCGCGGCTGCAGCTATTTGCCCAACCCTTGACAGATCCGTCGTTTATCGTAAAATTACGATATTACAACATTATGACCACAGCCACCCTGACTACCGACAAAAAGCGCCTTGCCCGAATGCTGAAAGCTTTGGGCAACCCCATTCGCTTTCAGATCGTGGAATTCCTGGCCGAAAACCAGACCTGCATCACCAATGACATCGTCAGGCAGATGCCCTTGGCGCAGTCGACCATCAGCCAGCATCTCAAAGTGCTGCGCGAAGCCGGGCTGATCCACGGCGAAACCGAGGGTCCGGCCACCTGTTACTGCCTGGATCCAGACGGGATCCAATGGCTGAAAGATCAGGTGGGGAAATGGCTCCCGGATTGCTGTTCGCCAGCTTCGGAAAAACCGCTCATTCACCTGTGAACTGGTGCCGGAAACGGCATTTTTTACCCGCCTAATAATCGTTTTTTTGCGATAAAGATAAAGGAGAAAGTATGACTACCACCAATCCATCCGCTTCATATTTCGAGAAAGTTGCCGATCAATGGGACAACCTGCGCGCAGGTTACTTCACCGAGGCAGTGCGTGAGTCCGCCATTGCCAAGGCCTATTTGCATCCCGAAATGACCGTTGCTGATGTGGGCGCGGGCACCGGTTTCGTTAGCGCCGGACTGGCTCCCCTCGTCAAAAAGGTGCATGTTCTGGATGGTTCTGCGGCAATGTTGGAAATTGCGCGCAAGAATCTTGCTCAGTTCAACAACCTGGAATTTCACGCTGCTGACGGACTCGCTCTGCCTTTACCAGATTCCAGCCTGGATGCAGTCTTTGCCAATATGTACTTACACCATTGCCCGGATCCGTTGGCTGCCATCCGCGAAATGGTTCGGATTCTGCGGCCTGGTGGGCGCCTGATTATTACCGATATGGATGCACACATGCACGAGTGGCTCAAGATCGAAATGTCAGATGTGTGGCTGGGCTTCGAGCGCGAACAGGTTCGGACCTTGTATGAACAGGCCGGTCTGGTGAACGTCATCCTGGATTGCACCGGGCAGTCCTGCCAGGCAGGTTGCCACAGTGATGCGGGCGAAAATGCTGACATCAGCATTTTTGTAGCCTCCGGCACCAAACATATCCCCGCGCGTGACTCAGTCCAGGCCAGTTACTCTGCCCGAGCTCTGGGTGAAAGCTACGGTTCTAATTCGGACTGTTGCGCAACGGACTCGGTTTCTGACCAGGAAAGCGGCTGCTGTGATTCGAGCTGCTGTTCGACGAGCATTATCTCATTGGATAGCATTGAGAGTGTTGCCTGGAATACTGGTTATTCACCCGCTGAAAAAGCTGAGATCCCTGCAGAGGCCGCAGAAATCTCACTTGGCTGTGGCAACCCTACCGCAATGGCCAACTTGCGTGAAGGTCAGGTAGTACTCGATATTGGCTCTGGAGGTGGCATTGATGCATTTCTGGCCGCCCGGCGGGTTGGTCCTACCGGTTCTGTCATCGGTGTCGACATGACCCCGGCGATGTTGGAACGTGCCCGGCTCGCAGCGAAAAAGGGCGGCTTCACAAACGTAGATTTCCGGCAGGGCTTTGCTGAAAAAATGCCCGTTGACGATGGTTCGGTGGATGTAATCATTTCTAACTGCGTCATTAATCTGACCGAGGACAAAGCCAAAGTATTCGGCGAAGCATATCGAGTATTGAAAGAAAATGGACGGCTGGAAGTGAACGACATGGTCTTTGGCGGAGCCATCCTGCCGGCTGTGCGCGTATCTGCATCTGGGTGGGCGGAGTGCATTTCCGGCGCGCTTCCAGAGCAGGAATATGTGGACCTGATCAGACAGGCAGGCTTCAAAGATATTTCTGTGCGCCGCAGCACCAGCGCTGGCGCTTCGTCTGGTGTGCCGGTCTACAGTGTGCAGGTTTCAGCGCAGAAATAAGAAATTGAACATAATTTCACAACTTTGGATTAATATTGGCAAGCGGTGTTTTCAGCCGTATTCAAGCATTTTCAAACGGAAAAACTGGAGGTTTTTGGCATCATGCCCAATTTAAAAGAATATTTTTTGCTTGATCCAAACATCATTTTTTTAAATCATGGATCTTTCGGCGCGACGCCCAGGCCTGTTTTTGAGTCTTATCAGCGCTGGCAGTTAGAACTGGAACGCCAGCCCGTGGAGTTCCTTGGCCGGCGCCACAATGGACTGATGCGAGATTCACGCGCATCCCTGGCCGAGTACGTTGGTACCAGCGAAAACAATATCGTTTATGTTACGAATGCCACCGTTGGGCTCAATATTACCGCCCGTTCGTTTAATCTTGGGCCGGGCGATGAAGTTTTAACCACCAATCATGAATATGGCGCCCTGGATCGAACCTGGCGTTTTCTGGCAAAAGAAAAAGGTTTTACATATAAAAGCTGCCCAATCTCTGTACCGCTCTCATCGGCAGAAGAATTTGTCGAGCACTTTTGGAAAAGCGTCTCCCCGCAAACGCGGGTTATCTTCATGAGCCAGATTACAAGCCCTACTGCGCTCATTTTTCCTGTTGCTGAGATTTGCGCCAAAGCGCGAAATGCAGGGATTTTTACGGTAATCGATGGCGCGCATGTGCCCGGTCAAATTCCGCTAGTGTTGGATACGCTCGGGGCTGACTTTTGGTCGGGAAATTTACACAAATGGCTGATGAGCCCAAAAGGCGCCGGCTTCTTGTATGCGCGACCAGATGTGCAGCATATTCTCAAACCATTGGTGGTTTCATGGGGGTACGAAGCAGAGATCCCTGGCCCATCGCAATTCATCGACCATCACGAGTGGATGGGCACTCGCGACCTTGCCGCTTTCCTGGCTGTGCCAGATGCCATCCAATTCCAAAAAGATCATGATTGGGATCATGTCCGGGATGAATGTTTTAAACTTGCAACGTATGCCCAGGAAATTCTTTGTGACTTAACCGATCTTCCTGCGCTGCATAAGCCAGGGGCACAGACTTTTCGCCAGCTTGTTGCTATGTCACTTCCGGTGAATACAGATGTGATTGCGCTCAAAACCCGCTTGTATGATGAATATCACATTGAAGTTCCCGTGCTCTCATGGAATGGGAAAAATCTGATTCGTGTTTCTGTTCAAGGATACAATTCAAAGCATGATATTGACATGTTGTACCAGGCTTTGAAAGTACTTTTGCCCCAAACTACCTGTTGACCGCCAGGCCCCATACCCTGCCATTGATACCACGGCGATCCGTCCAGCGCAGCAAAACTCCGTTTTCCCTGAACTTCCGAAAGGTTTTTTTTATGCCGGCATCCTTAACCTTGCGCTACGGAACAAACCCTCAGCAAGCGCCCGCTCGTGTTTTTATGAAAACCGGTTCGGATTTGCCCATTTCCGTACTGGGCGGCTCGCCGGGTTACATTAACCTGCTTGATGCTATGAACGCCTGGCAGCTTGTCCGCGAACTCAAGTTGGCGACCGGGCTCTCCGCAGCGACATCATTTAAACATGTCAGCCCCTCTGGCGCAGCCGTCGCTATACCCCTGACCGATATTCTCAAGAAAATCTACTTTGTCGATGACCTCCAGCTTTCACCCCTGGCGGAAGCCTATGCGCGCGCGCGGGGGGTCGACCGTATGTCAGCCTTCGGTGATTTCATCGCACTTTCCGATACTGTGGATGTCTCCACAGCCAAAGTCATCGCCCGCGAAGTCTCCGATGGTATTATCGCGCCTGATTACGAACCCGCAGCTCTCGATATCTTGAAAGCTAAAAAAGGGGGCAAATACACTGTCATCCAAATCGACCCCACTTACCAACCAGAGCTTATGGAAACGCGTGACATCTTCGGCCTTACTTTCGAACAACGCCGTCACGATCGTCCCGTTACGCCTATAGATTTTCTTAATATCGTCACCGAGAACAAGGAATTCCCCGCCGAAGCCATCCGTGATATGACCATTGCCTGGATTACGCTCAAATATACCCAGTCCAATTCCGTTTGCTATGTCAAAGACGGGCAGACCATCGGCGTAGGCGCAGGGCAGCAATCGCGTGTCCATTGCTGCCGTCTGGCTGGGGGCAAAGCCGACCTGTGGTTCTTGCGCCAGCACCCGCGCGTGCTCGATTTGCCCTTTATCCCTGGCATCAAACGCCCCGACCGTGACAATGCCATCGATCAATTCATTCAACCCGGCGTGACCGATGCCGAAATAGCCAGCTGGGAAAAAGTCTTTACGCACATTCCAAAACGGTTATCTGCAAACGAGCGCCTTGCCTGGCTCAACAATCTGAGCGGTGTCACGCTCGGTTCTGACGCCTTCTTCCCTTTTCCCGATAGTATCGAGCGCGCCGCCCAGACCGGCGTCTGCTACGTACTCCAACCCGGTGGTTCCAATCGTGATCAAGATGTCATCGCGGCTTGCAATAAATACAATATGGCCATGGCCTTTACGGGTGTGCGCTTGTTCCACCATTAACATCGTCGATGTCGATGCGGCACTACGAGTTATTTTTCCTGCCTTTTATTCCATGGAGTAACCTCGATGCCTAAAGCAATTTTGTCTGTCCACGACAAAACCGGCCTGGTTGAATTCGCCAAAGGTCTCGCTGACCTCGGGTGGACACTACTCGCCTCCGGCGGTACCGCCAAACTGCTGCGCGAGAACAAGTTGACCGTCATAGAAGTGGCAGAATATACAAAGTCTCCCGAAATCCTGAACGGGCGAGTTAAAACGCTCCACCCGGCTATTCATGGCGGTCTGCTGGCCCGGCCCACCCAAACCGACCACCAAGAATTGTTTGATCTGGGATGGGATTACATAGACCTCGTCGTTGTCAATCTCTACCCCTTTGAGGCTACTACCGCCAAGCCAGATGTAACCTACACCCAGGTGATCGAGAATATCGACATCGGCGGTGTGACCCTCATCCGCGCTGCAGCGAAAAACCATGAGCGTGTGACTGTGATCTGTGACCCGGCTGACTACACTGCTGTCCTGTCGGAGCTCCGCTCCAGTAGAATCTCCCCCGAAACGCGCAAACAGCTTGCCGTTAAAGGCTTTGCGCGCACCATGCAGTACGATACTGCCATCTTCACTTATCTAAACATCCAGGCAAATCTGGATATATCTAAAAAAATATCGAATGCTAAATGAGGCCAGGTATGCTTGTGAATTCATCACTTAACTCAAAACCGATGGCCGGGAAAATTTGCATGGTAACTGGGGCCACCGCGGGAATCGGCTATTTCACCGCCAGAGCCCTGGCCGCCCAGGGCGCCGAGGTAATTATTACCGGGAGAAATCAACAAAAGACCGAAAATACCGTCCGGCAGATAAAATCAGAAACGGGGAATCAATCCGTTGATTATCTATTGGCTGATTTTTCTGATCTTCAACAAATCCGCGAGCTGGCCAGATCATTTAAAGAACGGTTTTCAAGGCTGGATATATTGGTAAACAACGCCGGCGCATTTTTCAACACCCGTCGCCAAACGCCTTACGGCGTTGAATTGACCTTTCTTGTCAATCATCTGGCTCCATTTCTGCTGACCAACCTGCTCTTGGAGACCATGGTGAGCAATATGCCGGCCAGGATTGTGAATGTTTCATCTGATGCCCACCAGTACGATAGGATGAATTTTGACGATTTAGGATTCCAACGTGGTTATTTTGGGATGAAGGCTTATGCCAGATCCAAATTGGCCAATATCTTATTTACTTATGAATTAGCCAGGCGCCTGGCAAGCAGTCAAGTAACCGTTAACGCCCTCCACCCAGGGCATGTCGCTACTGATATCTGGAAGACTAACTTCTCGTTCATTGGTCCGGCACTTAAATGGGTTATGGGCTTATTTGCCCTCACCCCAGAACAGGGTGCTGACAATTCAATCTATTTAGCATCATCTCCGGATGTAGCAAGGATTACTGGAAGATATTTTGTCAAACACGAACCAGTCCAATCCGCTCCCATCTCTTGCGATGAAAAAGTAGCACAGAAATTATGGGAAATCAGCGAGAAACTGACTTCAATTGCCCAATGATCCACTCGAATGGCCAACCGGGTGAACCCGACCCTGTTACTCGGACAAGTCATCTGCGGAATTATTAAATTTCCAGGTACTCACCTGTAACCACGAACTCCGTTCGCTCGCAAATATTGGTCACCCGATCGGCGAAGCGTTCCAAGTTGTGCGCTGCCCACAAAAGCCAGTTAGCGCGCTCGATGCTTTTTGGATCTGCCAGGATATAGGTCATCAATTCAAGGTAGACCTGATTATAGAGTTGGTCCACTAAGTCATCTTCAGGCGGGATGAGACGCGCGGCCTCGGCATCTTCATTGACGAAAGCCGCTAAAGCGCGATGCAGCATGTCCGCCCCTTTTTCTGCCATGAAGGGGATATCCACCAGTGGCTTGAGTAAAGGCTGTTCACCCATGCGGAGATTGATCACGCCAATGCCTTTTGCATAATCACCCATACGCTCCAACTCACCGATCACTTCCAGGATGGAGGCCAGCACGCGCAGGTCGCGCGCCATGGGCTGTTGGGTGGCAATCACGATCATGACCCGGTTTTCCAGTTCAAAGCGTTTCTTATTGATGGCTTTATCCCCGGCAATGACTTTTTCTGAGAGTGCCAACTCGCGCTTTTTGAGCGCTGCCACCGAATCCAGGAGGGCTTGTTCCACCAGGCTGCCCAAGATCATTATCCCATCTTTTAGTTCTTGAATTTCGTGTTCAAAAATTGTTCGAACCATGTCATTCTCCAATCATAAACCTGGCGAAGCGCAGCGCCTTGATTTTTAATAATCATTTGGAAATCTCTGCTTAAGCAGCCTTGGGGAGCACAGCAGGTTCAAAGCCTTGTTCGCGCAACCAGGATTGGATTTTCTCGGACATCTGGTCGCGGATGGCGCGAATCCTGGGTAAGACTTCATCTTCTGAGCCTTCCAACGCAGCCGGGTCATCAAACGGCCAGTACATGTGTTTGCCCATACTCAAAAAAATCCGAGGGCATTGTTCTTCTGCATTACCGCAAACTGAGACAGTGTATGCAAAAACGAACTTCCCCAGATATTCACTGATGTTTTTCGGAGTTTGCCCCTCCATCGTCAGCCCGATTTCCCGCATGACCACGCGTACCAGGGGATGAATTGTATCCTTGGGCGTTATCCCGGCGCTAAATACTTCAAAATGGTCGCCTGCGTAAGCCCGCAAAAAGGCTTCACCCATTTGACTGCGTGCAGAATTTCCTGTGCAAAGAAAAAGAAGTCTTGGTTTCATCAAAATTCTCCTGTTTAGCCGTAGCGTCCCGTCACATAGCCTTCGGTGCGGCTATCGCTGGGGCGGGTAAAAATGGTGGTGGTCTGATCGAATTCGATAACAGTCCCGGCCCGCCCACTTTCGCCGTTTAGCATCATCATCGCGGTGTAATCCGAAGCCCGGGCGGCCTGCTGCATATTGTGGGTGACGATCACGATGGTGTAATCCTTTTTCAGCTCCTGCATCAGCTCTTCAATTTTGAGCGTCGCAATCGGGTCAAGGGCTGAGGCAGGTTCATCCATCAGGATCACTTCGGGGCGGACGGAGATGGCGCGGGCAATGCACAGGCGCTGCTGCTGCCCCCCAGAAAGCGAGAGGCCGCTCTGCTGCAGCTTATCTTTGACTTCGTCCCACAGCGCAGCCTGGCGGAGTGAAAATTCCACCAATTCGTCCATCTTACCTTTGTATCCATGGATGCGCGCGCCCCAGGCGATATTCTCGTAAATGGATTTTGGGAACGGGTTCGGTTTTTGAAAAACCATCCCAATCTGCTGGCGGACTTCAACGGCATCCACTTCGGGCGCATACAGGTTCTGTCCCTTGAATTGGACTTCACCGCAGATATGCGTTCCGGGGTAGAGTTCATTCATGCGGTTGAAGGCGCGTAACAGGGTCGATTTACCACAGCCCGAAGGACCAATGATAGCGGTGATTTTGTTGCGTTCGATATTCAGGTTGACATCAGAAACGGCTTTGAATGCACCGTAATAGATGCCCAGATCCTGGGTAGTCAGCACATATTGCGTCTCGGTCAATTTCGGTCGTGCCATGTTGCTTTACTCCTAATATTTCCTGCTCAAACGGTTTCTCAAAACAATCGCGATGGCGTTCAGGCTGAGCAGCAGGGCCAGCAAGACGAGGATCGCCGCCGCGGCCAGGTTGCGGAACTCGGCCTGCGGGCGGGAGGTCCACTGGTAGATCTGGATTGGCAGGGTGGTGAACTTCGAGAAGGGTGAATCCGGGTCGAAGGTGATAAAGGTCGAAGCGCCGATAACCACCAGCGGGGCGGTCTCGCCAATCGCGCGAGAAATCGCCAGGATGGTGCCAGTCAAAATCCCGGGCATGGCGTTCGGCAAGACATGGCTCCAGACCGTCTGCCACTTGGTCGCGCCGATCCCGTAGCTGGCTTTGCGCAGCGACTGTGGTACGGCGCGGATGGCTTCCTGGGCATTGATGATGATGATCGGCAACACGAGCAAGGCCAGAGTGAAACCGGCAGAAAGCACGGTGCGGCCGTTGGCTGTGGTTGGGTCGACCGTCCCAAAAATAGCGCCGCTGGTCAGCGGTTCCAGCCCGCGGACAAAGATCGCCAGCCCGAGAATGCCATAAACGATGGAGGGAACACCCGCCAGGTTATTGATGTTGGTCTGGACCAGGCGGTTTAGCCAGTTATCAACTGCATATTCCTCGAGGTAGACCGCTGCGCCGACCCCGAGCGGAAAAGCGACCAGAATGGTAAATAAAATCGTCCAGAGCGAGCCAAGTAAAGCCGTGCGGATACCCGCAATGACCGGATTGGATGACTGCGGGCGGGTAATGAAGCCCGGATTGATCCAGGATTCGAAGGTCAGTTTGGCTTTGGGGTAATTTTTATGGACTTCGGCCGCAATCCTGGCTCGGTTGGTCAGCGAATCCCAGAGCAGCCAGGTTTCTTTGACTTCGAACTTGACCACGCGCTCGTAAATCAACTCCAGGATTTCGTCGCTGGTCCGGTCGGTGAATGAGCCGTCTTTTTCGAGCTTGGTGAAGGCGGCTTTTGAGATTTTGGCTTGCAGAACTTTGACCAATTCTTCTTTGGGCAGGTCGGCAAGCGCCACGCCGTTGACCGCCAGGCTAACCGGGTCGACTTTGGCTTCGTAGGCGACATACCCAAAGGATTGGTTGAGAATGTTCAACAGGAGCAAAACCAGCGCCAGGATACCGAACGCAGTTGATGCCCGGAAAACTACCTGCCAGAAACCGCCGGTCTGATTGCGCCGGGTGATGTTGTCGCCAAAGGTAAATTGGGGGTCGAGTGGCAGATTGGTCATTCGTAGACCTCGCGGAAGCGGCGCACAATTTGCTGGCTGATAATGTTCAGGGTCAGGGTGATGACGAACAACATCAGGCCGATGGCGAAGATGCTGTTGTAATCGACCGAGTCATAGCTCAGGTCACCGCCAGAAATACGGACAATGTGCCCAGTCATCGTTTCTGCGCCTTTGAAAGGGTTAAGCGTAAAATTCGGACCAGCCCCGGCGGCCACGGCGACAATCATCGTCTCGCCGATAGCGCGCGACAGACCAACGATGATGGCAGCCACAATTCCCGAAAGCGCAGCCGGAAGAACCACCTGGACAGCAGTTTCGAGTTTGGTCGCGCCCATGCCATAGGCGGCTTCACGCAGCGAACGCGGGACGGCGCTCAGGGCGTCTTCGGTCATCGAACTGATCAGTGGCAGGATCAGGATGCCCATCACCAGGCCCGCCGAAGCCGTATTATAGATTTCGACCACACCGCTGCCGAAAATGCTGCGTAGGAGCGGGGTCATGAAGGTCAGCGCAAAATAACCGTAGACGATAGTCGGTATGCCCGCCAACACTTCGAGCATCGGTTTGAGCGTGTCGCGCATTTTTGGGGATGCGTATTCGCTCAAGTAAATCGCCACGCTCAGCCCGAGCGGGATGGCGATCAGCATGGCGATGGTCGTGGTCATCAAGGTTGCGCTGACCAGCGGCCAGATGCCAAATTCGTTGGCGTGCGGTGCCCATTTTGTACCAGAGATGAAAGCCCAAATGGTCACTTCTGGCATTTGGAAAAAGAGCAGGGCTTCCTTGCCCAATTCGTAGACAATCCCGAGCGTGGTGAAAATGGAGAAAAAACCTGCGAAAAAGAGCAGGCCCTGGATGATGGCTTCGCCGGGACGCAGACGTTTGTGTAGTCCGCTGCGCGAGGCGGGGTATCCGTTATCGAATTTCTGATTAAGTGATTCTGCCATTGCATAACCTTTTTAGAGACAGGCTGCCCTCCCCACTCAGTTTCAAGGGGGAAGGGTTTTGTCTGTTGCGTGTCAGCTTCAGGAGAGTGGCTTACTTGAGAGCGGATTCCCAGGTGGCAAGCGCTTCGTCGAGCAGAGCCTGGCTGGCGGGGAAGTAGCCCACGCTCAAGATCTCGTTGTTGACTTCCATCAGGTAAAAGTGGATGAAGGCGGCAACCTGCGGCTTGTCTTTCATGATTTTGGCATCGCCATAGATGAACAGCGGGCGGGAGAGCTTGTAGCTGCCATCTTCGGCGGTCTTTTCGTCGGGGGCAATTCCACCCACGGTCATCGCCTGGAGCTTGCCTTTGTTTTCCTGAAAATAAGCGAAACCGAAGTAACCGATGGCGTAGGGGCTGCCTTCGACGCCCTGGACAAGCACGTTGTCATCTTCAGAGAACTGGATGTTGGCGGCCTTGAGGATCGCATCTTCGCCCAATTTGATATCTGCTTTGCCGTCCGTATTCTTATTGGCGGGAGCCATCACGAATTCAACGAAGTAGTCAAAGGTGCCAGAGTCTGTACCGGGGCTGAAGCGCTGAATGGGCTCAGCGGGCCACTCGGGACGGACATCCGACCACTTCGCGGCGGTGGAGTAAATCGCGGCCAGTTCTTCGATGGTCACGTCCTTGGCAAAGTCATTTGAGCTGCTGACAACAATCGCCAGGGCATCCGTGCCGACGCGAAACTGCAGCGGAGTGCGGGGATTGGCCAATGCAGCGCAGGATTCCTTCTCGCTGTCTTTGATCTTGCGCGAAGCGTTGGCGATGTCGGTTTCGCCGGCCTTGCAGAAGCGTTCAAAGCCCGCGCCGGAACCGATGCTGTCAATGGTGATATTCCCGGCATAGCCTTCTTCTTTGAAGCGCTCAGCCATCCGTTCCGAGAGCGGGAAAACGGTCGAGGAACCGGCGCTGACGATGTCACCGGTGACGGCGGCGGGCAGATACATTGCCAACGGATCGTCGGTGGGTTCCGCGATGGGGGCTTCCGTCGCGGGGGCAGCGGTGGGGGCAGTGGGGGCAGTGGCTTCAGCCAGAGCCTGGACGGGGGCAGCGATGGCTGGTGCGCCACAGGCGGCCAGCACCAGGCTGGCGGCGATCAATGTGCCTAAAATAACGAACTGATTCTTGTGCATTTTTTTTCTCCTCTTATGAGTTTTTTTATGTTTACTGTTTACTTGTTCATTTTGCCATGCGTCTATTAAGGGCATTGGAAGGCTGGTTTAACGTTCGGTTAACAATTTATTTCCAGGCGAGTTCTGGCGGCGAGGTTGCTGTATTTCGATGGCGACCACCACGGCGAAGAGTGATGTACATAATTGTCCCTTTCCTTCTGCCAAAAGGTAAGCGTTAACAGATAAACGCCCCAAAAAACGGGGCGTTAACAGCAGGTAAAGGATAGGTTATTACGAAGGGCTTACACTTTTTCGGTGTAGGGCTAAGTTTTCAGGAAATGGGTATAGTGAAAGAGAACAAGCTGCCCTCGCCTTCGCGGCTTTCCGCCCAGATTTTACCACCGTGCGCTTCAACGAGATGCCGGGCGATGGACAGCCCCAGCCCGGTGCCGCCACCAGCGCGCGAACGGTCTACGCGATAGAAACGCTCAAAGATGCGCGATAGATCATCAGCGGGAATGCCGGGGCCGGTATCTCGTACGGAGAAACAGATAAACCTTTCGTCAGCCGCCGCCAAGAGCGTCACTTCACCGCCAGGCGGGGCGAACTTGACTGCGTTGTGGATCAGATTGACCAGCACCTGTTCGAGCCGAAGCAAGTCAGCACGGATCAGGGGCAGATCGCTGGAACAATTTGTTTGCAAAATCAACCCGGCGCGTTCGGCCTGCATTTTCATCCGGTCGGCGGCAGAGTTAAGCAATTTGATCGGGGAAATGAGTTTTAGGTCGAGCGGCACCTGCCCCGATTCAATGCGCGAAAGTTCGAGCAGTTCGCTGGCCATTTGCGTGAGCGCGTCCACTTCGATCTGGATGCGGCCCAAAAAACGATGCGCGGCCGGTGGATCGTCCAGCGCCCCATCTTGCAGGGTCTCCGTCAGCGCTTTGAGCGAAGCAAGCGGAGTGCGCAGTTCGTGCGAAACATTGGAGATGAAGTCGCGGCGCACGGTTTCGAGGCGGCGGATACGCGTCAGGTCCTGGACCAACAGAATCGCGCCTCCGGCATGTGTATCGGGAATGGCAATCAGCTGCAAGTATTTGCGGATGATCGGAAGATCAACCGAATCGCTCTGGACTTCGCCGCTTTGCTGGCATTTTCGCCAGGTTTCGATCAACCGATGGTGACGCAGGGCAATGCTGACGGATTTCCCAACCAACTCCCCCCCCTCGCCAAAGAGTTTTTCTGCCGCCGGGTTGCTCATCTGGATGCGCCCCTGGGCATCGGCAATCAGAACGCCATCGGTCATTTGCGTCAGAGTTGCTTCAAAGCGGGCGCGTTCGGCCTCTACTGTTAAAAGTCGAACATCAAAGGCCTGGATCAAAGCATGGACAGCACTCGAAAGGCTCTCGATATCCTTTATATCAGCAGGTAGAGTCTGGGGAGAAAAGTCACCCTCAGCGGCGCGGCGGATAGCACGCGCGAAACCATCCGTGCTGCGGCGCATGGATAGATATCGCCAGGATATCCAACCTGTTGCCAGGCTTAGCAAGAGAACCAGGATGAGCAGGAACCAGAAAAGCGTATTCATCCTTCGAAACGATACCCACCACCGCGAACAGTGACAATACGGACCGGGTTGGATGCGTCCTTCTCGATCTTCTGACGCAGCCAACGAACATGGACATCGACCGTGCGGCTGTCGCCAACATAGTCCCAGCCCCAAACACGCTCAAGTATGAATTCACGCGAGAGCATCTGGCCTTTATGCTCAGCAAAGAACAGCAGCAAGTCATATTCCTGCGGCTTGATGGCCAGCGGCGTGGCGTCGATAGTCACTTCACGACGGGTGCGGTTGACGGTCAGGTCACCGAAGATTAGTGTATCCTGTCCGGGGGCGTTGATTTTAAGCTTATCGAGTTCTTCGCGGATGGTTTCGGTGCGGCGCAGTTGGGCTTTGACTCGCGCGATCAGCTCGCGCATCGAGAAGGGCTTGGTAACGTAGTCATCCGCACCAATTTCCAGACCTACCACGCGGTCGATCTCGTCATCACGGGCAGTCAACATAATTACGGGCGGCTGAAAGCCCTCGCGCCGCAGCGTTTTGCAGACTTCGACTCCGTTCAGCTGGGGCAGCATGATATCGAGCAGGATCAGATCAGGTTTTAGTCGCCGGGCTGTTTCGAGACCAGTCCGCCCGTCCCCGGCGGTTTCAACGGTATAGCCTTGTTTTTGAAGGTTGTAGGCAAGGGTTTCTTGCAAGGAAAGTTCATCTTCAACAATGAGAATGGTTTCTGGCACGGGATTTCCTATCTAAAAACACTATAGTTTGTTTAATTGCCAAATTGTGCGTTCAATGCAAATGCTGAGCGGTAATACAATATAACGAGGCTTGCCGTAGCACAATCGTTCTGTTATCATGCTATGTACCTTCAAAAATCATCCTGCTCTCAACGCTGATCATACCCCAAAGCACGCTTTTCATGTCTTACATCCAATGACTTATCTGCATCTCACTACCCACTCAGCTTATTCTCTCCAGGAAGGGCTGGCCCTGCCGATCGAACTGGCCCAAGCGGCTCAGGCAAACAGCATGCCTGCCCTTGGTCTGACCGACCACCGCATCCTGACCGGATCCATCGAGTTCGTAAAATCCTGTCAGGAAACCGGCATTCAGCCCATTATAGGATTAGAGATTGATATTGAAGGTGAAAAACTGCCTCTTTTGGCAACAAGTCTGGAAGGCTGGTCGAACCTTTGCCGTCTAAGCAGCGCCTTGGCGCTTCAGGATAACCCCGAAACTCCCTGCTCCTTAGATTTACTGGCCGGTTATGCCAATGATCTAATTGCGCTTGGCAATAGCAAATCACGGCTTGAAATACTAAAAGATATATTCCCTGGGCGTTTATACATTACGCTGCAAGACCCGTCGCTGGGAATACCGTTAATAACCTTGGCTCGCCAATCGGGGTTGCCGCTGGTCGTTACCCATCCAATCTACTATCTAACCCCTGAACAGGCCAATCTACAGCGCACCTTGGCAGCCATCCGTCTGATCCAGCCGCTGACCAAATTATCTTCAGACTCTCTTGCGCCTCCTGGTGCTTACTTCGTCAGTACCAGGGAAATGGAATCTCGCTTCCAGCATTTTCCAAAAGCATTGAGCACCACGCTAGAAATTGCTGAGCGCTGCAAGTTTAACCTGCCTCTGGGTATGGCACACATGCCCAGCGTGCCGCTCCCATCCGGACAAACAGCCTCCGAAGCCCTGAGGCATAAAGCCGAAGAAGGCGCGCAAAAGCTATACGGGAAGATTACGCCAGAGATTCAGGCCCGACTTGACCATGAAATTGATGTCATTGCCCGTATGGGATTTGAACCGATCTTCCTGATCGTAGAAGACCTTCTGAACTTTGCTCGCGAAACAGGCGTGCCCTATTCATCACGCGGATCGGCAGCATCATCTCTGGTTGCCCACTGCCTGGGTATCACCAGCCCGGATCCTCTGCGACTAAATCTTTACTTCGAACGTTTCCTGAACCCGGCCCGCACTACTCCTCCGGATATTGACACCGACCTTTGCTCGAACCGTCGAGACAGCGTTATCCAGCACGTTTTTGACACTTATGGTGCCGAGCGGGTCGCAATGGTTGCAACCATCAACCGCTTCCGACCGCGCTCAGCCCTGGGCGACGTAGCCAAGGCACATAGTATCGATCAATCTAGGGTACGTGAAATGGTTAACCAACTGCCATACGCCTTCTGGGCTCGCTTTGAGGCAAGGGAAGAAGGACAGGAACCGCCATCCCCCTTTGCCGATTTGCGCGTTGCCTATCCATCTCCAAGCTACCAGCAAATCTTTGACGAAGCCGAAGCCCTGCTCAAGCTGCCGCGTCATCTCTCCGTCCACCCGGGCGGTGTGATTGTCGCTCCGGGAATGCTAACCGATTTGGCCCCGGTCATGCGTTCAGGTAGCAAGGGCATCATCATCACCCAGTTCGACTTGGAGTCAGTTGAAGCCTTGGGACTGGTCAAGATTGACCTATTAGGAATTCGCGGACTGACCGTGTTGGGCGATGTGAGCGAGTTCATCCACGAAAGCCAGCCTGGGCGCTATGCCACGCGCCTGGCTGTACTCGACTCCACTCCGCAGGTTGACCAGGCAACTGCCGACCGCATCGAGACCGGCCAGACTATTGGCTGTTTCCAAATTGAAAGCCCTGGCATGCGCGCCACTCTGCGAGAAATCCACGCCAGGGACGAGGATGACATTATGGCTGCCCTGGCGCTGTATCGTCCTGGCCCACTTTCAGGCGGACTCAAGGATGCCTTCGTCAGGCGCTTCAAAGGGCAGGAACCTGTGCAACACTTGCACCCAACACTGGCACCCTTGCTGGACGAAACCTTCGGTGTCATCCTTTACCAGGAACAGGTGTTGCGTATCGCCCACGAATTGGCTGGATTCAGCCTGGCTGAAGCCGACCTGCTGCGCCGGGCAATGAGCCACTTCGACCCCGGCAAACGCATGCAGGAATTGCAGCATAAGTTCATTTCTGAAGCGCAGGCCAGAAATGGTGTGCCAACTGAAACGGGAGAGCGCATCTGGGAGATGATGGCAGCCTTTGCTGGCTACGGCTTTCCCAAAGCCCACGCCGCATCCTACGCCCAGATCGCCTGGCGCTCAGCCTGGTGCAAAACTCATTTTCCAGCTGAATTCATGGCAGCAGTCCTGGCAAACTGGGGCGGGTACTACAGTCAGCGCGTTTATCTGAGCGAAGCGCGCCGCATTGGATTGGTCGTGCGCCCACCTCATATCAATCATTCCGGGCGAAACTTTGTGGTCTGTCAGGAACTTCAAACATTATATATGGGTCTCGAACAGGTCAAAGACCTGACCCGCCATTCCATCGAGCGGATTTTGCGCATGCGCCCCTTCGACTCGTTAGAAGATTTCCTGACCCGCGCCAACCCGCGCAGGCAAGAGGCCGAAAGCCTGGCGCGAGTTGGCGCTCTGGATGGGATGGGAACTATTCCGGCCATTCTGCGCCGGTTACAGACCGGTTGGCGAGCAGGACAGATGAGTTTGTTCGGCTCGAACGACATGGATGGCAACGATTGGACAATTGAGCAGAAAGTCGCTGCCCAACAGGATCTACTGGGGATCAGCCTGGAAGCCCACCCACTTGACCTGGTCGCTGGGAAAATCGCCGCCAACGGAGCGATAACCACAGTGGAAGCCGTAGAGCGCATCGGAAAACGTGTAACCGTTGCCGGAGTACGCCAAACATCCCACCGCAGCCGGACAGCCAAAGGCGAACAGATGTTATTCCTGACTCTGGAAGACCTGTCCGGGATGTTAGATATAGTTTTATTCCCAGATGCGTACCGGCAAGGCAAGAATACAGTCAATGGAACCAGTCCGTTCCTGGTTACCGGGATTATGGCAATGGACACCTCGCGCGGAGAAGCCTATTTGCGGGCCGAGAAAATAATAAGCCTGTAATAAAACGCACTCCACTCGCCTTCACTTTGTCAACAGAAAGCATCCGTCTCTTTTCCACTCAGCGGCACCGCACCATTTCTGGTCATAGCCATAGTACCTGGTTACCATAGCCCGGTTTATCTATTGGTCACAACCAATTTTAATGCCCAATGGTCTTCTTGACATTCTCTACTGCATCAGATAGAATAATTGGGCTTTAGATGGGCCTGTAGCGCAGTTGGGAGCGCGCCTCAATCGCACTGAGGAGGCCAGG
>CAZHWV010000017.1:0-37164 GCA_964536185.1 uncultured Anaerolinea sp.
TCCTTAAACATAATCGATTTCTGGCTCAATTTTCCCACAAATCTGGGGAGAACCATAAATGATTTGACATTTAAAAAATTTAATTCTTCGAATGAATGGCGGAGTACGCCCATTTTTATCGTGTGACCGTTGATGTTTATAGCGCGCAGGAAAGTGATTAGTCGTGTCGTGATATATTCTGGGGAGTGATTAATTAGTGGGTCTTGAAAGATGAAGTTTTTCAGGACGGCGTGAGAGTAAAAACAAACCAAAGGAGCTCAAAAGCCCGATAGTCAAACCTCCCCACCAAATGGCCTGAGGGGCAACAACGTCGTGCAAGTAGCCGCCGACCATAGGAGCTGCAGCGCGGGAAACACCCCACGTAAGCCAATAAATGCTCATATATCGGCCGCGCAGATCATCAGGAGCGATATCGGCTACATACTTGCTTCCGGTTGGTACCAGGATCAATTCTCCCATGGTCATAATCACCATGCTGAGCCAAAAGCCCCAAAAATTTGTCATGATGGCCACGCTGCCAACACCCAAAGCGTAAATCAGCATACCCAGGGGGATGGCAGTTTTTGCGCGCAGGCGGCGGGTAAATATGGTCACAGGGTATTGAGCGAACACACACATTAATGCGTTTGTGATCGGCATCCAACTGTATAGGTACTCTGGGATGCCGAAATATTTGTTAATATAGACAGCCAGCAGCGTCCACATCATCAAAGGCGCGATCATCCCTACTGTAATTGTGGAAACAAAGGCTATAAAACTGCTGTCGGCGAATACTCGGCTAAAGCCGCCGAGCAATTCCTTCTTTTGCGAAAAACCAAGGTCTATCTTCGGTTGCAGGGTTTCATGTACGGAAGTGAGTAATAGTAAGCTGTACGAAAGCATGCCAGCCGCCGCCAGGTAAAACGCCGTTGTATAGGAATTTGATACGATAAAACCGCCAATAGCGGGACCGATGGCGATGCCCGCGTTGTTGATCATGCGCAGAATGGCGAAGGCTCCGGTGCGCTTCTCAGAAGGAATGATATCGGCCATCATGGCATCGGAGCCGACTGCGTAGAAGGGCATGGCTGCACCCATAATGGCCATTGGGATGACAAAACCAATATACGTATTGGCATGGCTCATTAAAATGTAAGCCAGACCGTGGGCGGCCTGTGCTGTGAACATGATCAGTTTGCGCCCGAATCGATCTGCAATTGCGCCACCGATTATGGATGCTGCCAGTCCGGTAGCTGAACTGATCGATATCAGCGTAGCGACGGATGAGATTGGCAGGGTGAGTATCTTGCTAATGTAAATGAGTTGGAAGGGCCAGATCAGACTGGAACCTGCTGAGCTTAGTAGAACGCCAAAGGATATCAGCCAGAACTGGCGCGGATATTCATTATAGATTATCGTTAATTTCTCGAGCAGCCTCGCAGTTGGGGTGATCATGCAGTGGAAGCGATCCTTTGCGGTTGTCGGGACAGCAGGAACAAGCCAAGCGAGCTGACCAACCCAATCACTAAGCCTCCGATCCAAATGGCTTGAGGAGAGATGTTATCATTCAGCCATCCGCCGATCAATGGCGCACCGCTGCGTGATATACCCCAAGCCAGCCAATAAACACTCATATAGCGCCCGCGAAGATCAGCGGGAGAAATGTTCGCGACGTAGGTGCTGGCAGTTGGAACCAAGGTTAACTCACCAAAGGTCAATATTACCATTGAGAACCAGAAGCCCCAAAAAGTACTCATCAAGGCCACACTGCCTACCCCAAGGGCGTAAATAAACATACCAACCGCAGCGATGGGTAGGGGCTTGTAGCGGCGTGTAATAATTGTCACAAAATATTGGACGAAAACACACATCAACGCGTTGGTGGTGGGGATCCAGCCAAATAGATTTTCAGGCATGCCGTAATTAGTCTTCGTGTAGACAGCCAGTAATACCCAGAGCATACCGGGAGCAATTAGCCCGCCGCCTAATGTCAAGACAAAGGTCAGGTAGCCGCGATCTTTAAATATTTGCGCATAACCACCGTCTGTCGTTTGCATTATAGCAGTACTTGTAGATTTGACCAGTGTTTCGCGCGCCAGGAAAAGTAAAAGCAGGCTATAGGTGATCATCCCCAGCGCTGCTCCGTAAAAGGCATAATCATAGGAGAGAGCGGCAATGAAGCCACCAACGGCTGGCCCAATAGCGAACCCAGCGTTGTTTAGCATGCGGTTGATAGCATAGGCATCGCTGCGTTTTTCTTTTGGGATCAGATCAGCTAGCATGGCATCCGCGCCGACCTGGTAGAGTGGGTTGGTAAGACCGGTCAGGAACATTAAAAATGCAAAGGCTGCGTAGGAATTAGCGCGCATCATGAAAAGGTAGATTAATCCATTCGCGGCGAGGCTGACAACCATGACTGCTTTGCGCCCGACCTTATCAGCCAGGGTTCCAGCGATGAAAGATGAAAACAAACCAGTTCCGGCGTTTATGGTGATGAGTGTGACCACGGTACTGAGTGGGAGACCAAGCTTCTCGCTGGTATAGATCATTAAGAAGGGGCCAATCATACCGGCGCCAGCTGTGCTGAGAAAGATGCCAAACACCATCAACCAAAATTGGGGCGGGTATTTAAGGTAGAGTGTGCGCAATTTTGAGAACATGATCCAATTTTACCTTGGCTGGTACAATTTGCTAGGTAAATTGCACCAGCGTTATGCTGTAAACAACAAAAGGGCGGGTCTCAAACCCGCCCTTTTGTTTGTGCATTTGATTTATTTAGCGTCTGCGGTCATTTCCGCCACCACGTCCACCACGATCGCCACCAGGGCGTCCACCGCGATCTCCGCCTGGGCGGGGTCCGCTCTTCTTGGAATCGCGTTCCTGAGCTTCCTGTAGTGTCCAGCCTTCGAGTACAGCCTGGCGAGAAAGGCGAATCTTGCCAGTCGGGTCAATACCGGTAACCATAACCGTGATCTCATCGCCCATATTGACGATGTCTTCAACTTTGTTCACGCGTTCACTATCGAGCTGCGAAATATGGACAAGGCCATCCATTCCAGGAACGATTTCGACAAATGCACCGAAGTCGGCAATACGCACAACCTTGCCGGTATAAATTCGACCGAGTTCGGCGGTTTCGCCCAGTGCTTCAACACGCTGGCGGGCGATTTCTGCGCCAATACCGTCGACGGAAGCGATATAGACTGTGCCATCTTCCTGCACATCGATTTTTACTTTGGTCTCTTCTTGCAAGGCGCGGATGTTCTTGCCGCCAGGGCCGATGAGTGCGCCGATTTTATCAACAGGAATTTTTACAGTGATGATACGTGGGGCATGAGGCTTTAGGTTTGTGCGTGGCTCAGGAATCACTTCAAGCATCTTACTCAGTATGAAGAGACGCGCTTCGTGAGCCTGCCCGAGGGCTTCCTTCATCATATTGGTGCTCAAGCCACTGATTTTAATGTCCATTTGCAAGGCAGTGATTCCGTCTTTTGTACCGGCTACCTTGAAGTCCATATCGCCAAGGTGGTCTTCGGTGCCCTGGATATCCGTCAGTATCTTGTATCGGCCGGTTGCATCGGTGACGAGACCCATGGCTACACCGGCAACAGGTGCCTTGATCGGTACGCCAGCATCCATCAGAGCCAAGGTCGAACCGCAGACAGAGGCCATTGAAGATGAACCATTGGAAGCCAATACCTCGGAAACAAGGCGCAAAGTGTAAGGGAAAGTCTCTTCATTCGGGATGACAGGTTCCAGGGCGCGTTCTGCCAGGGCTCCGTGACCGATTTCACGGCGTGACTGTCCGCGCAAAGGTTTGACCTCGCCTGTCGAATAAGGAGGGAAGTTGTAGTGGTGTAAATAACGTTTTGTATCCACCGGGCTGAGGTTATCGAGTTCTTGGGCTTCACCCAATGTGCCAAGTGTGGCGAGAGTTAAAACCTGGGTCTCACCACGCGTGAACAACCCGGAGCCATGTGCTCGTGGGGAAATTTCCACTTCGCACCAGATGGGGCGGATCTCAGTTGGGGTGCGTCCATCGGGGCGTTTGCCCATACTAAGAATGCGCTCACGGACAACTTTACCTTCGGCTTCGTCGAAGGCCGTTTTAATGTCTTTAGCGGACGGAAAATCGATAGGGTTAGCTCCTTCGGGAACGGTGGTCATTTCTGTGACAACCTCCGTTTGAAGAGCCTCCATGCCGTTGTAGAATTCGGCTTTGTTCAAGGGCTTGTCAAGTAGATCGTTCATGGGGTTGCTGACACGCGCAAAGACTTTATTATTGATCTCGTCAGTTGTATTGGAGAAACTGGCTGCTTTTTTGGGCTTGCCAATCTCAGCTTGCATTTTGAACTGGAGATCAATGAGAGGTTGGATGGACTTGTGACCTAATTCCAGGGCAGCTACCATTATGTCTTCGGGGATTTCATCCGCACCACATTCAACCATAAGAATGGCTTCGCGTGTTCCAGCTAGACGCAGGTCGAGATCGGATTTCTCAATTTCAGCAAAAGTGGGGTTGATAACAAATTCGCCACTGATGCGGCCGACTCGGACTGCGCCAACCGGGCCACCCCAGGGGATATCGGAAATCATTACTGCGGCTGAAGCGGCGTTAATGGCCAGGATGTCAAGCGGGTTGATCCCGTCTGCTGACAGCGAAAACATCATCACCTGCACTTCATTGCGCATGCCGTGGGCGAATAACGGGCGTAGAGGGCGGTCAGTCAGACGGGCGGTCAGGATGGCATCTGTGGACGGGCGCCCTTCGCGACGGAAAAAAGAGCCAGGGATTTTACCACCAGCGTAGAGTCTTTCTTCATATTCAACCGAAAGCGGGAAGAAATCAATACCATCACGTACACCGCCCATTGTGGCAGCGGCGAACACGATCGAGTCGTCAAGGGCAATCGTGACAGCGCCACCTGCCTGGTGGGCAAGTTTGCCGGTCTCAAAGGTTATTGTACGTGTTCCGACGGTGGTTGAGTAGCGTTTTATTTCAGGTTTCATAAATTATCTCCTGCGGCGCGAAAAAATCCATCGCACTGCGATATATTTCCCACCTGATCAGGGACTGAAAGATATTTACAACCCCGAGGTTGTAAATATCTTTCAATTCCTGAGGACAGATGCAGAATGATTGTCTGTGTATCGTTCAGATTGAACGAGTTAATTACTCAGAGAACTAATTAGGATAGGGGCGGCCCTGTGTTGGGGTCGCCCCTAAATAAACAGATATTGATTACTTGTGGCGCAAACTTAAGCGCTCTGTGATCGCTAAATAGCGAGCGTAATTGGTCTTACGCAAGTATGCGAGGGTACGGCGGCGCTGTCCAACCAACATCAACAGCCCACGGCGGCACGATTCATCGTGTTTATTGGCACGCAAGTGCTCAGTGAGCTGCTTGATGCGTTCGGTCATTATTGCGATCTGAACATCTGGCGAACCAGTATCAGTATCGTGTCGGTGAAAATCGGTAATCACCTGGGTTTTCTTTTCTTTTAGCAAAGGCATGACGTAGCTTCTCCTTTCGTTCTGGATAGTGCGGTCTCCATATTTGCAGCCGAAACCACAAATAGGACCTGTCACAGGACATTTATTATACCAGATAATTAAGGCTGAACCGTTTTCTGGCGTACAATATCAAGTATCACGGGCCGCAAATTGACGGGGAGCTGAGGCAAAATCCGCCGAATGGTAACGGGCAACTGAGGAGAGCTGGCTCCGGTAATTACCTGACGCAAAAAGTATGTTGTTTCAATGGGCGAGGCAATGTAGAGCGCCTTGATCAAATCCGCCAGATCATTTTGCATGATGGAGGGCATACTCTTGACGACAGGGCTCAGAAGGGTGAAAATGGGCGGTAAATTTTGAAAGGATGCATCTTCTAAAAGTGGGATGATAGCATGGATAGCATTTGCCCACATTTTTGGTAAGTCCGGATCCAGCCATCCGCGCATCATCAGTAAGAATCTAGATGGCGATTCTTTACGTATGCGTGCCAGACTGGTACTGAGTAGCGCCAGACGCAGTTGGTTATCACGGGATCGGCTGACCCAAGCGGTGACACGCTCGAGCAGCAGGGGTGTCTCAGGATGGATACGTCCGAGCAGGGCAGATGCCAGCAAGCGACTTTCTAGATAACCATCTTTCCAAAGGTTGTCGGTTAGTGTCATGGCCTGTTCGGGGAAAGTGGCTGCCAGCGGCCCCAGTTCCATTTCGATTTGGCGTAGAACTGCCTGGGGAACATGGTAAGCAGGTAAAACCGAAACAGGAGAAGTTACAATTCCCTGGCGCATGGTCCGGTCGGAATAAACATCCAGAATTTGATGCATTTCTTTTAAAAAAGCTGAAGGCTGGTCAAATTTTTCGACCAGCACGGCAGCTTGGATTTTGAGGCGAGCAATATCAATTGCTGGCATTTAGTGCAATCCTTTCAACAGATCTATCAAGTCTAGCTGATCGATTGGTGAAGGTTGAACCCACAAGAATTAATATGATTTTCCAAAAAGAACCTTACGTTTGGCAGGCTGTCCACAGACTATGCAATTTCCATTGCCTGCAGGTTGGTCAACTGGCATACAACGTGTGGATGCTTTGGAGGTTTCCTTGACTAAATTCTCACATTGTTTGCTTTCGCACCACCACGAATAAGCCCAGCCATTTTGGGTTACCCGGGTCAATTCATCCAGGTCTTTGGGGTCATGGATATGGCTGTCACGGAAGGCGGTGGCTTTGGCCAACATGGATGTCTGGATGTCGGTGAGCAGATCAGCGACAGTAGATACCAAGTTTTCTTGGGGGACAAAGGATTTACCCTCCTTGCCTGGGCGATCTCGGCGTGCGAGTGCTACTGAGCTTTTTTCCACATCTTTGGGACCGATTTCCAAACGAAGAGGTACACCGCGCATTTCCCAGTCGTTATACTTGAATCCAGGGGTGACCTCTTCGCGATCATCCATCTTGAGGCGGATGCCGGCTGTTTTAAGTAAACTAAAAATGCGGTTAGCTGCTTCCATCACAACAGTTTTGTCGGTATCGTTTCGATAGATGGGTACGACAACAACCTGGATAGGCGCCAGGCGGGGAGGTAAAACCAAGCCTTTATCATCGCCATGAGTCATGATAATCGCCCCAATCATACGTGTAGAAAGGCCCCAGGAGGTTGTCCAGGCAAATTGAAGCTCATTGTTTTTGTCAGTATATTGGATGTTAAACGCCCGGGCGAAATTTTGGCCAAGAAAGTGCGATGTCCCGGATTGTAAGGCTTTGGTGTCGCCCATCATGGCTTCAATGGTTGTAGACATGACAGCCCCAGCGAATTTTTCTGTTTCAGATTTGACACCCTTGATGACGGGGATCGCAGCCTCATTGATTGCAAAATCGGCGTACACATCTAGCATTCGCATAGTCTCTTCGCGAGCTTCCAATTCGGTAGCATGGGCGGTGTGCCCTTCCTGCCAGTAGAACTCGGCGGTGCGCAGGAAGAGCTTGGTACGCAGTTCCCAGCGAACAACGCTACCCCACTGATTGATCAGAATAGGGAGGTCACGCCAGGACTTTATCCATTTACTGTACATATAACCGATAATTGTTTCGGATGTTGGGCGCACGACCAGTGGTTCTTCAAGTTCTTGGCCACCACCGATGGTTACAACAGCCAGTTCGGGTGCGAAGCCTTCGACGTGTTCCTTTTCTCTCTCTAGGAAGGATTTGGGGATTAGCAAAGGAAAAGCAGCATTAACGTGTCCGGTTTCCTTGAATCGACGGTCAAGAGCGGCTTGCATGTTTTCCCAGAGAGTCCATCCATATGGTCGTACCACCATACAGCCTCGCACGGGTGAGTAATCAGCCAGCTCTGCCTTGAGAACAAGCTCATTGTACCAATCGGAAAAATTTTCAGAGCGGGGAGTAAGTTGTTCTTCTGCCATTTTTGCCTCAGGATGAATAGATTGAATTAGGAATTATTATTTAGCAGTTGGACTGCAAATTCGACATTGGGAGAAAATTTTATCAACGCGCGTTGGTTTTCGGAGAAATAATCGTTCAACTCGTGGTAAGCCTGGTCAAACATAGTTTGCCAGCCCAGCCCGACCAGGATTAATGGTTTGCGGTGGATGGCGTCGACGATCATCAGGTTCCACATCAGTGCGATTTCAGTCAAGGTACCTGGGCCGCCGGGCAAAGCTATTGCAGCATCGCAGCCATCGATGAGACCATCCAGTCGCTGTCGAAGCGTCTCAAATTTGCGTTCTTCGATAACCCAGACATTTGCGCCAACGCCACGCCATCGTTCAATTTCGTTGCAAGTTACGCCGATCACATGGCCCCCTGCTTCGTTTGCTCCTCGAGAAACAGCTTCCATTGTCCCGATATAACCACCGGTCAATACGGTGTGATTGGTCTGAGCCAGTAATTTCCCGAGTTGGTAAGCTTCAATATAAGGAAGAGAACCTTGCTTGGGTTGAGATCCACCAAAAACCGTGACGTTCATGATTTGTCCCATTCGCGTGTGGAATTGAATTTGAGTTTGTTCATTATGGCTTGTTCCAGGTCAATATCTGAAATGGAGGCTAACTGTAGAAGGTAAAGGGCAACATCTGCTAACTCTCCGGCAAATTCTTCCTTATCTTTCATTTCGTTGCGCCATTGGAAATGTTCGAGGATTTCTGCAACTTCCAGCGAGAGCGAAATTGAAAGGTTGAGCGGTGTTTGAGGGCGCTGGCTGGTTGACTCGTACCAGCCTTTAGATGTAACAAAAGCATTCATTGCTTCAGTCAGTTCTCGGATATCCATCTTCAATTTCCACGGTCTGTTTTGTATAGAAAATCATTCCTACACTGGAATGAAATAGCTGGTGCAAAAATAAGAATAAAAAAACGGCTCGCCGGGTCTGGGAGCCGTCAATTAATATGACGCAAGAAACTTATCCAGACCATGAAGGTTTAAAGGGAGAGGCCGGAGATGAGTTAGTTAACATAATGTTATTATACTACAATCTTTCTTTGCTATAATGATCGTATGCGTCTCGTACTTACTCACGAACAGGCTGATTTTGATGCACTGGCTGCGCTTTATGCTGCTGCTCTTCTCGAAGGGGCGGTGCCTGTTTTGCCGAGGCGCATGAACCGTAACGTGCGTGCTTATCTTACGTTGTATGAATTGGAGTTCTCTTTTACTGATCCCCGGGACCTGCCGCACGATCCTATCGAATCGGTTACCCTGGTCGATACCCAGTCGCTGATTACTTTGAAAGGGATGGGCAAGGACACAAAAATCCATGTTTTTGATCATCATCCCCAGCATTCTGCTACCCGGAAAAAGAATGGTAAAAACTTTCCACTTGAATGGGAATTTGTCATATTTGAACTGGGTGCGACAACGACTTATTTTGCGGAAATGTTACAGCAACATGGCGATGTGCTCGGGTCCATCCAGGCCACACTTTTTCTTTTAGGTATATATGAAGACACAGGCAGCCTGACCTATTCACACACTACCGCGCGGGATGTACGTGCAGCTGCCTGGTTATTGGATCAGGGCGCCGAGCTGCGCAGTGTTACGGATTTTCTTAATCATCCGTTGAGCATTGATCAACGCGAAGTATATGATCACCTTGTTGAAAACATTGAGACGCTAGACATCAAAGGGCATTTGGTAATGCTTGCGTGTGGAGAGGCAACCAATCCGACTGATGAAGTCTCCACATTAGCTCATAAGTTGCGTGATCTATTCGATCCGGATGCTTTGTTTGTCTTGGTGCAAACAGTGGAAGGAGTCCGTTTTGTGGCCCGTTCAACTTCTGACCAGATCGATGTCTCGGCAATTACTGCCCATTTTGGGGGCGGCGGCCATAACCGCGCGGCGGCAGCTCTGGTAAAACGTGCGCCTGGTCAGCAGACTATGTTGGCTATGGTCCGTGATGAATTGATAGCAATACTGCCCCGGTATGTGCGCCCATCAATCACTGTGTCGCAATTGATGTCAAAACGCCCGCGTCTGATTGCGGATAATACGCCTGTGCAAGAAGCGGCAAAGTTGATGGCTCGTTATGGCTATGAGGGCTTTCCGGTTGCGAGGGACGGAAAAATTGTTGGGCTGCTCACCCGCCGTGCTGTAGATCGAGCCACCCTTCACAAGCTAAGCCTGACTGCCGCCAGCCTTATGGAGGCTGGTGCAGTTTTAGTTCATCCGGGTGACTCGCTCCAACACTTGCAAGCAGTTATGACCGATAGTGGCTGGGGGCAGATTCCGGTTGTGGAGCCAGAAACTCTCAAAGTGGTTGGCATTGTGACTCGAACGGATGTGCTAAAGCTACTATCGCGTCACAATCCACATACCGGAGAAAACCATTCGCTGGCTGCAAGGATGCAAAAATCTCTGTCATCTGAAATGTTGGCACTGATTAACGCTATAGCTGAGCAGGCTGCCAGCGAACATTTGCCAGTGTATATTGTCGGCGGGTTTGTGCGTGACTTGCTGCTAGAGAATCCCAGCACTGATTTGGATATGGTGGTGGAAGGGGATGCGATTTTGCTCGGCAAGGGGCTGCTGACAAAATATGGGGGTAAATTAACCAGCCATACTCGGTTTGGTACAGCTAGATGGTATCTGAGAGAAAGTAAAATGTCTAGTCCGGAATTGCCAACTTTTCTGGATCTGATCTCGGCACGGCAAGAATTTTATGAGCATCCCAGCGCTCTGCCTACAATTGAGCATGGCAGTATCAAGCTTGATCTTCACCGACGTGATTTTACAATAAATACCCTGGCTTTGCGCCTGGATGGTCGTCATTTTGGCGAATTGCATGATTATTACGGTGGTCTGCCTGATCTTGAACGCCGTCTGGTGAGAGTTTTACATTCACTCTCATTTATTGATGACCCCACTCGCATGTTACGTGCTGTCCGATATGAACAGCGATATGGTTTTAAGATCGATTCGCGCACTCTTCAACTGATTGATGAGGCATGGCCACTTATGTCTCGCCTTTCCCCAGAGCGTATTCGACATGAGCTGGATATTATTTTTGATGAACAAAAAGCAGCTGCGATGTTGGCGCGATTGGATGAACTTGGGTTGATCAAAGCAATTTCTGAATTCCTGCCCTGGAGCCAGGAGCTGTACCAGCGATTGGATGAAGCTCGGGATAAATTTATACCAATTGAGTGGGAGTTACCAGAGTCGATTTCCGGGCATTTTTTTGCCGAGTCGGTTGCATATGGCCTTTGGTTACTGGACTTGCCCATCAGTTCGATTGTCCATATCCAAGAACGATTGTGTTTTTCAATGGCAATATTTAAATCTATCCAGGCTGCATCGTTGTTGTATGCCGATCTACCAGCCTTGCATGGTAGTAAACCGTCAAGCTGGGTGGACCGTTTGGACGGCATCCCCTTATTGGCTACTTATGTGGTTTTCCTTGTTACTCAAGAAAAGGCATTATCGCTATATGCCACTCGTTGGCGAAAAATCCATCCAAAAACTACTGGTCACACCCTCATAACGCGCGGATTAAAGCCTGGCCCCTTTTTTCAGGATATACTTCATGCTCTGCGTTGCGCCTGGTTGGATGGCGACTTGACTTCCAGTGAAGCTGAGGATGTTTTGTTGGATGACCTGCTTAAAGATGGATATTTCCGATGATCCGGAGTTAATTAATATGTCAGAAGAAACTTCTGAATTTCCCTACCGAATTCGCCAAGGCTACCTTTCGCCTGATGAATCGGCTTTTTTCCATGTTTTGACCGAGATGGTGAAAAGCAATTTTTATGTGTGTCCAAAAGTAGCGCTACTTGATCTGTTCTTTGTCGCTCGTCCTAATGAGAATGTGCAGCACGCAACTAAATTGCTGCGCAAGAATGTAGATTTTTTACTCCTACGGCATGAGACCTTGAAACCGGCTTTGGCGATTGAGTTGGATTACCCAAAGCAGGCTGATCACCGACCGTTAGATAGTTTTTTGGATGGTTTGTTTGCTACTGCCGGGTTACCGTTGCTTCACGTCACTGTGCGTCAGCCATACGATATCGATGCGCTGGCAGAGCGTTTTCGAGAGGCGCTGAGGAATAATCAGGATACAACTCCGTTGCATACCGATTATTCGCCCATTTGCTCGCGATGCGGTATCACGATGGTACTGCGCTTCGACAAAGACGGACCGTTAAACGGTCAAAAATATTATGGTTGTTTGAACTTTCCAACCTGCCAGGAAACTGTTGCAGTGGGTTAAAGAATATTCTCGATAGGTTTTCTTGAAAGGCAATCTATGAATCATAAACCAACCTTGGAATTTATTTCCGACCTGGCTTATCGGGCTGGACGAATCACCTTAGGCTATTTCAACACCGGGGTGCGGTCAGATTACAAGCCGGATGATACTCCTGTAACTGTTGCAGATCGCGCAGCTGAGAATTTTATCCGCGGTGAATTGGAAAAAAAATTTCCAACGCATGCCATTCTGGGCGAGGAGTCTGGTGCAACTGGTGATCAGGCCAGTTCCATGCGCTGGATTATTGACCCAATTGATGGTACTAAGTCCTTTATGCGCGGTATACCCCTTTATGCTGTGCTGATTGGATTGGAGATAGATGGCGTGGTGCAGGCAGGGGCGGCTTATTTCCCAGGTACTGATGAAATGCTGTGTGCCGCAGATGGTGAAGGAGCCTGGTGGAATGGCCGCCGTACGCGAGTTTCAGAAGAATCTTCCATTGAACATGCCTGGGTATGCTTCACGGATATTCGAGATATGGGTAAATATGGTCGGGCGGAAGCCTGGAACCGGATCAATACAAGCGTTTACACAGTCCGCGGGTGGAGTGATGCGTATGGCTATCTGGCGGTTGCTACAGGGCGTGCTGAAGCAATGCTTGATCCAATCATGGCTACATGGGATTGTGGACCTTTTCCTGTAATTTTCAGGGAGGCGGGTGGTTATTTTGGTAGCTGGGATGGTCGCGAAGGCCATTTGCATGAAGAAGCGCTGGCATGCAATTCAGCCTTACTACCCGAAATACTCAGATTGATTAAAGGCGTATAGTCATAACTCCTCTTTTTTACTGATTTTGGCCGTGGATAGACCTAACATCCAATCCGGACAAAATAATTATGTACCGGATTCCATTTTAATACCAGGAAATACAGCCCTGACAGCTTTACGTGAGAGGATGATAGAAGAACGCCCGAACAAAGTTAATCTGTTCGGGCGTTCTTCTATCATCCTGCTATTTTGCTTGATTTAGAATATTTTATATTTTCCCCAAACCGCGTAATATTTTTTCTGGGGTGAGGGGAAATTCATTGAACCACACACCTGTGGCAGCGTGGATGGCTGCAATTATTGCTGGTGCCATTGGCAGGTAAGGAAGCTCTCCCAGACCTTTTGCCCCCCATGGACCGCGTTCATCGGGAATTTCCAGAATTACAGATTCGACTTCGTCTGGGATATCGCGGATAGTGGGAATTAGATAGGTGCTGAGCTGATCTGTCAGAACGTAGCCATCCCGAGTAATGAAATTCTCCAGCATCACATAACCTTGGGCTTGAACGACCCCACCTTCTATCTGGCCTTCTACTTGGGCGGGGTTGAGAGCTTTTCCCACATCGTTAACCGAAACAATTTTTAATATATGAACCTGGCCTGTTTCAGTATCCACTTCTACTTCAGCTGTTTGGGCCACATAGGCGTAGGCAAAATTTGGCATACATTTGCCAGTTTCTTTGTCGAAAGGTGTGGTCTCAGGCGCCAGGTAGGTAAATTCGGCGTATACAGGGCGTTCTTCAGCATCCCACTTTGTACGAGCCTGTTCTGCTGCGCCTTTGACAGCATTACCGGACATAAAGGTCAGTCGGGAGGCCGAGGCTGATCCGGCGTTGCCCATGTTGAGCGTATCCATGGTAACCATTTCCACTTTTTCAAAGGGCACCTTTATTGCCTCTGCTGCCAACTGTGCTAGGATAGTATGGTTGCCCTGCCCAACTTCTGCCGCTGCGTTATAAACGACGACGCGCTCAATGTTGCCGTTTCCAAAAATTTCTACGCGAGCCCAGCAATTCTCTTTGTATCCAAAGCTAAATCCGATATTTTTGAAACCGGCTGCAAGTCCGACACCGCGAACAATTTTGTTGGGCTTGGCGACTGCTTGTGTCTCCTCATGTTTCAGTTCCCACTGCCCGCCTTTGTTATCCCAACCGGATTTCCTAGCAGCGGCTTCAATTACCTGGATTGTGGATATGGGGCCGGGGGGTGGGGTCTGGACATCGAGTGTGTCGCCGAGGCGCAAGGCATTGCGAAGGCGGAATTCCACTGGGTCAAGCCTGAGCTTTTCGGCCAATTTATTCATTTGCATTTCAGCCATGAATTGGGCTTGTGGGGCGCCAAAGCCGCGGAAGGCGGCGCCCGGAATGTTGTTGGTATAAACGCCAAAGACATCAGATTTAACGTTTGGAATGGCATAGGGTCCGGTTTGTGTAATAGTAGCATTCCCGAGCACTTTATTGGTAGTGTACATGTATGCACCGCCATCGGCAATGAAGGTCGTTTCAGCTGCGGTTAACTTACCATCTTTTGTTGCACCCCATTTTGCGCGAATGACCATCGGGTGACGCTTACCATGTCCAATTAGCGATTCTTTACGTGACCAAACGATTTTGACTGGGCGGTTTAGTTTCCAAGCTGCTAGTGCAAGTACAATTTGGACCGACATGTCTTCTCTACCGCCAAAAGCACCGCCGATAAAGGGGTACTGCACGCGGATTTTATCGAGAGGCAAATCAAGTGAATGGGCGATTTGCTTCTGGTCCGCATGAGTCCATTGCCCTGCCGCTTTTATGGTCAGCAGGCCTTCCGTGTCTATATAAGCGATTCCGGCTTCAGGTTGAAGATAGGCGTGTTCTTGTGCTGGGACGCGGTACTCTCCTTCGACGATGGCATCAGCTTGGGCGAACCCAGCTTCAATGTCACCCTTGCGGATTTTGTCATGGACGCAGATATTCGAAGTGCCAATTTCAGGGTGAATTGAAAGGGATCCTGATTTTATGGCTTCTTCGGGATCCGTTAATACCGGCAGGTCTTGATATTCAACTTTTATTAGCTTAGTTGCGTTGGCGGCGAGTGCTTCCGTCTCGGCAATTACAACAGCAACTTGATCACCTATAAATCTGACGATATCTGTGCCGGGTTTACTAGAGCCAGGTCCGCACAGTACTGGTTGATCGTTGATCTGCAACCCATATTCGTTGACCGGCACATCTTTGGCTGTGTAAATCGCGATAACACCAGGGGCGGCTTCGGCGGTGGATGTATCAATGCTCAGTACCCGAGCATGTGGACGCCCAGCGAATAAGATTTTCATATGTAACATGCCGGCCATTACTATATCTCCTGAATATATAGCTTCGCCGGTTACTTTATCTCTAGCATCGATACGCGCAACGGATTGCCCTACGATATTTGGAATCATAGTTCACCTCTTTGAATTTTCTGACAATAGTATTACTCCAGGTCCGCGACGGCCATGCTCTTGGGAGCTTCTGGATTTATATTGGTGCGTTCGTTGCTTTAGCGAGTATAGCGTTTTGTTTTCACGCGAGGTGCTGGAGCGTCTAGTGCGGAGTAGCGTGGCGGTCCGAACGTACGATAGAGGACTGCATTGATAATCGCAAAAACGCTCGAAAACAAAATCATGATTGGCACAAAAAATAAAACCAGAGCCTTAAGATACGGGATGCTGGAAATGAAATTTGCCGCCAGTTTCACAAAGGGAATTTGATAAAAAATATCTGAAAAGTGAACATATCCCCCCAGCTGGTATAAAAATGGCCAATTCTGGATTAGCCCGAGGTCAAGTAAGACTATCGAGGCTGCCCCAGAAATAATAGGTGTGAGAATCATGATTACACAACCAATTCCACGCCAAACGGGGTGAATTTCGTTACTTTTCGCTTCCTTTTCTTTTTGAAAATGGTTATATTTTCCCATTATTAATCCTCCTGGATTTTACTGGCATGCTCTATGGCTTGGACTATTTTGTAATAGCCTGTGCAGCGGCAAAGATTACCGGTAAGAGCCTCTTCGATCTGATTCTTGGATGGTTTGGGTTGTTCCTCGAGTAATTTTGCAGCAGACATCAAAAAACCAGGTGAACAGTAACCACATTGGACAGCCCCATCCTGGATAAATGCTTCCTGAACCGGATGCAGGTGTTTACCGTTCGCAAGTCCCTCTATAGTAATAATTTCTGCATTGTGGGCGCGTGGAGCGGGTACCATGCAGGCCATCACAGCTGTTCCATCAAGGAAAACTGTACAAGCCCCACATTCGCCTTCAGCGCAGCCCTCTTTTGTGCCGATCAGCCCGGCTTCCTCACGTAATAGGCGCAACAGGGTTTTCTCTGAGCCACTGTTGAAGGTGTAATTTTTCCCATTAATTTTTGTAATAATTGGTGAACCGTTAATATGATGTGAACTTGAAAAAACCGGCACACTGAAGGTTTTGGGAGAGCCCATCAGCGTAATCGGGTTATCTGGGAGACCGACTTGTTCTAGGCCGTTTTCCAACGATTTTAATCCCCGGATTGTGAATACCCGTACCATCTCGCGACGATAGTCAGCTGAACCGCGGATATCGTCAATTGGTGTAGCTGCGTCTCGCGTGAGTTCAGCTGTTTTTGCGATCACCTCATCTGTGAGCGTTTTTCCAACCAGATAGGTTTCGGCCTGCATTGCGTGGATTATCTTTGGGGCAACTGCCCCAAGCGTGATAACGGCTTGCTTGATCGTATCTGAATCAAGTGTCAGTATTATACTCAAATTTACCACGGAGATGGCTTGTGCGCGGCGTAAAGCCACTTTTACGAATGTTCCGCGTTGGTTGGCACTCAAGCTTTTAAAAGCGATGTCAACTAACATTTCATCAGGCTGCATAACAGATTTGCGGACGCCAGTATAGAAATCCTCTAGTTTTACTTTGCGTTCGCCGCGGATGGACTTTAGGGTTACAGACGCATCCAAAGCCATGAGAGGTGTGATCGTGTCGTTGGCGGGTGAAGCGGTTATGAGATTTCCTGCCACCGTACCGCGGTTACGTATTTGGGGGGCACCTACTTCCCAACACGCTCGAACGAGTGGATATGCTTTTTCGCGAAGCAATTTTGAAACTGCAGCGTGATTGTGAGTGACGAGCGGGCCGATGTGAATGATGCTGTCTTCATCCAGAGTAATCCGATCGAGACCTGGAACCCTCGAAATGTCGATTATGGTTTTAATGCCGGTTCGAGCGCCCCTTTCCAATTCAAGGATCAAATCTGTGCCCCCGGCTACAATGCGAGCTTGTGCTCCATTTTTAGATAAAATCTGGACGACTTCATCAATGGAACTGGCATTAATGTATTCATTCCACATAGATATGCCTCCTGGTGTTACGCATGGTTTTTCTCACCCTATTAAATCACAGAAATGGAAAGTTTGTCATACAAATAAAAAAAAGACCCTACAAGTCTAGTTGAACCTGTAGGGTCTACGTGATGCGGATTATTTTGAGCCGTTAAAAATTTCGTACCGTTGTTCGTAGGTGTTGACTACTTGTCGGGCAAGCGTCACAAGGTTTCGGATGGCTGCGGGCAGGCCTTCAGGGGTGCCCATTGACGCCTCCACTGTGTCCAGTGCATTCTTGATCTGATCAGCCATTTCGAAGAAGCCAGCATCAAACGTATAGATTTTGGAGAGTTCGTCTTGATTGATCTTGACCGCATCAAATAAACCTGAATATCCATAAGTGGCATTGCGGATTTTATCAGTGAAGGTGCGTATTTGAAGAGCGGCCTTTTCTAGATCATCTAAGAATTCGATGTTGCCTTGGGATACAACGTCCGCTTGCAGAGCCGAGAGGCGTTTGTAGAGCTCTTCGAAGCGCCGCGCCACAGTATCGCGCAGCAATTTATCAGCAGCGCGGCGGTTTTCGCGTTCGATATAGCCGCTAAAGCCAGGGATATACGAAGCCAGTTTCTTGAGAGGATCCTGGTCTCCGGTCACACGTCCAAAAAAGTCACTCATTGTTTCCTCCTGAGAATTTTTGTGATTGGGAAGGATTTTGTTTATTATAGCCTGAGTTTGTGAGTATAATCAAGTTGATTTTTACAGGTTACAGTTATATTTACGTTACCCAAAACATCTAAGTTGCAACCTACCTTCTCCCCTTTATGATATTCATTTCAATAAAAGGAAACCTCATATGATAGTAACAACCAAGAAGTTATTTGAAGCCGCTTATGGCAAATATGCGATTGGTGCTTATAACATCAACAACCTGGAACAGGCGATGGGCTTATTCCGTGGGTGTATTGACAGCAAAGCTCCATTTATCATTCAAATTAGCAAAGGCGCGCGATCGTACACGCACAAGAAGATGCTCGAAGGATTGATCATTTCGGCGAATGATGTTTTTTCGGACGCTGTTTTTGCTGTCCATCTTGATCATGGTGACGAAGAATCCTGTTACGATTGTATTAATAGCGGCTTTTACAGTTCGGTAATGATCGATGCAAGCCACGAATCGTTTGATAAAAACATAGAAATCACCCGGCGCGTTGTAGATGCTGCACATGCCAAAGGTCTGGTTGTAGAGGCTGAATTGGGTCAATTGGGTGGGGTGGAAGAACACGTCGCAGTGGATGAAGCTAATGCCAAATTAACTGATCCGCGCCAAGCACGGGAATTTATGGAACGATCTGGTTGTGATTCGTTAGCTGTAGCGATTGGAACAAGTCACGGCGCATTTAAATTTAGCGGTACTCAGGGATTGCATTTCGAAGTATTGACAGAAATCCAGAAAGTATTACCAGGTTTTCCATTAGTGATGCATGGATCAAGTTCAGTTCCGCAGGATGAGGTCGCACGAATAAACAATGCAGGTGGAAAACTATTGGGTGCCAAAGGCGTGGATGACACGCAGTTTAAACAGGCAGCCGCGCTTGGAGTTACGAAGATTAACATCGATACTGACGGACGTCTTGTTTGGACGCGTGTTCATCGTGAATATTTTCGGGATAATCCGGATCAATTTGATTTGCGCCCGGTTGGTAAGATATTTATGTTTGAATATGCCAAGTTTATTGCATCCAAAAACGAGAAACTGGGATCAGCCGGTCATCTCGACGAAGTTCGCAAGCTGGTAAGTTAAAATCATAAGAACCGCAGAGCCTTAAATCTCTGCGGTTCTTACTTTTGGGCAGGCTCATGCCATCCACAGACCAGAAAATTAATCCTACTCGTTATCAAATTATCCCACGGGTTTTGGTTTTTGCACTGCGGGCCGACGCAGTTTTGTTGATCAAATTGCTGCCGCGAAATGGAATAGTGACGAGTTGGACGGGACGCTATAATGGTCCTGGTGGTCATATTGAACGTGGTGAAGAGTTGTTGTCGTCGGCTCGGCGTGAATTTTTGGAAGAAACAGGGCTTTCGGCTGATCTATCCCTTTGCGGGATAATATTTGTCGATACTACTCCGGCTGTCGGTATAGGGCTGTTTGTTTTTCGAGCTGATAATGTTACTGGAGACCTGATCGTCTCGCCAGAAGGTGTGCCTGAGTGGATTCCATTTGACAGGATTCGTGAATTTCCACTTGTTGATGATGTCGAAATTCTATTAACAAGAATCCTGCAGATGAAACCAGGAGATCAACCTTTTTCGGGATATTCATTTTATGACGAGTTAGATCGATTGATAGTTGAGTTCAGTTCATAATTTATATCCGATCATACGTAAAAAGTCCTTGCGCCAGATTTTTTCTGTAGCGTCCTCCAGACCTTGGGGCGAGAAGCCGTCGATGACTCCGAGAATACCGCGCCCCTGGCTGGTCTCAGCCACTACTACTTGAGTTGGATTGGCTGTCGCGCAGAAAATGTGAGCAACTTCAGGCACGTTTTTGACTGCATTAAGTATATTTATCGGGTAAAAGCCATCATTTAAAAAAAGGATGAACGAATGTCCTGCGCCTATTGCGAGTGCGTTTTTTGTGGCGAGTTCGACCATGGCGTCATCGGTACCGCTAAACCTTACCAGACATTTTCCTGACGCTTCGCAAAAAGCCAGACCAAACTTTATACCGGGGACATTGTTTACCAGAATTTCGTGAATATCTTCGACTGTCTTAATAAAATGCGATTGTCCGAGAATAAAATTTATAGATTCTGGCTTTTCAATGGTGACTATCTTGAGGTCCATGAGTAGCTCCTATTGTTAGTTTTTATTTTTTTCATAAAACACGAGTAGTGTGCTGCCGTATTTTCGCTCATCAAATTTTTGAAAGTTATTTAGCTGGATTTCCTTGTATTCACGAGGATGGATTTGGACGATAATTTCACCTGTTACACTTAGCCAGCTTGGATTAGTATCCAAGATTCTCAGTGCATCTGACCACATGTTTTTGTATTGTGGCGGGGCAATGTAGACATATTCAAAAAAAGTATCTGATGGGGATTTCAACATCGCGAACGCATCACCACGACGAACTTCAGCTTGATTGCTAAACCCACAGACAGACAGGTTTTCTTTGATAGTTTCGACAGGGAGTCGGTTTAAGTCTGTAAAGCGAATAAATGCTGCACCGCGGCTGAGGGCTTCGATACCGATAGCGCCTGTGCCTCCAAAAACATCCCACCAATGTGAATCTATAACATCGTTGCCAATAATATTGAAAAGCGCTTCTTTTACCATATCTGTAACCGGGCGGGTAATATCACCGGGAACGGTTTTTAGCTTGCGACCTTTTGCCTGGCCGGCGATAACGCGCAGCATTATTTTTCCACGCCTGTTCTGGCAGCCATCAAATTTCCGTGAGGGGCGATGACGGGAACAACACAGCCGGTGCCAAGGACGAGTCTCTGCCCCTGGGTTTGCTGGGTGGCATTGATAATCTCTGTTTGCACATCCGCAGCTGAGCCGTAAACAATGGTTTCACGGCGTAGGCCGCCGCATAGCAATGCACGCGTACGGGAAAGGGCTTCTGATAGCGAGGGGGGGGTGTCACGGTCATGCCAATTGATAATCTGAACGGGGTAATCGGCAAGGCTGTTGAAGTAAATGTTCTCTCCGTGAATGTGCAGCATATTTAACCAGAGCGGCCTTGCAGACTCCAGTGTTAATAGATCATATGCGCGGCCGAATTCGATGAATTCATCTTTCGAAAGGAGGCTGGTCTGGGCATGTTGGACAGCATAAAAAATTCCATCGACTAGACCATGAGCGCGGGCAGCGCGGATAAACCGGCGAGTACTTTCGGCAATAATTTCCAATCCGCGGCCTACTAATTCGGGGCGCATGCGCATGTGTGCAAGCAAGGTTTCTCCGCCTGCAAGGTTCTTGGCTTGAGACAAGGGTGAGAAAACGGTCTGTAAAATGGGTACTTCTGTGCCAAGTTCGGAGCGAATGATGGAAAGGCAATTTAATTGCGCTGCTAGGTGAGGAGAGTCGGCATCCAAAACTGTTAACTTCGACCAATCATCAATTGAAAAAACTGCTCGTTTAGTATAACTTCGAGTGCCTTCACCATTGCCTTCCCATTGGTCGTCCACGCCCCAATCCTTGAGCGCAAAGGATGAAGCTGGGGTGACTTTGACAAGATCCCAGTCGTAGGTATTTTGCCACTGCAATGTTGCAGAAGCCAAATTTTGAGGCGACTGGTCATCAACTGGAAAATGTCGCCAAAGCGCAACAGGCGGCCTGTCAAGTTTTTGACCCGATAAACATGCTTCCATTCTTTCGCGGTGTGTCGTCACAGGATACGTCTTTCTGCCGCATCATATGCGGCGGTTTCAAATTTTGCAGAGGAAGTAAATGGGTATTTGTCAGCGAACAGACTCCAGATCATCTGGTCAGAGGTGCATCCGTTGGCGAAACTGCGCTTTTGCAGAGTGGCCTCATGGGTATAACCAAGTTTGCGAGGAATCGCTGATGAACGTGTATTTTCGACCGCGCAATGAATTTCAACACGATCAACTTTGTGAATCTCAAATGCAATTTTGGTTAATGCGGCAGACGTTTCGGTAGCGAAGCCCTGGTTCAAATAATCTTTATGTATCCAGTAGCCAATTTCTAATGCACCAGCTCCCAGCCGTGGGTGCAAACCGGTACCGCCAAGGATGCGATTTCCTTGATGAGGGAATATACCGTAGACGTAGTCGATATTAAGATCGAAATTGGAACGCATACGGCGCAAACGTTCCACTTTGATGTTCAACGGCTCTGGTTCTGCGGCAGCCCAGGGCATCCAAGGCAATAAATGATCCAGGCTCTCCGTGATTGAATTTGCCAGAAGAAATGCATCTGCAGGGTTATAACAGCGGATGACGAACCGTGAGGTTACGATGCGGTAGGCTGGGCTGAACATTAGTCTTTCCGTTTTATGATGCAAAATTCTGCTGCATTGCGTCCAATGACATGTTCAATTGGTAGCTTGCGATAAATCGAGCGAATATCCAGGTTTCCGCGTGTATGAAAAAGTAATAAATCGCCAGTCTGAATATTCATTTCGGTTTCTTTGCCCAAGTCTTTCAATGTCATATCTGATCCATAATACTCTGAAAGTGGAAATTCGCGTTGAACGTGTAGAGTAGAATTTGCTGCATTAGTGCGTGTCCATTCAATAGCTTCTTTGTAACACGTTAGCCAGTAATCCGTTTCGTATTCTCGATATGCGCCGCCAACCCCTCCACTGAGAAAATTGTAGTAGGTATATTCATATGGATGTAATTGGAACATACCAATCAATCCTGGGAATACAATCATTGCAATGATCGCAATCCAAATAGTTGGTTTCAGCTTTTCCCACAGCCACTGGAAGCTAAACCCAATCATAATGAAAATAGGAGGTGAAATAAAGAAAAAATGGCGAAATCCATCGTACACCGCTGGTTTGCTATAGAGTAAATATGCCAGCATAAAAGCAAATAGACCCAAAATTACCGATAGCGCTCGCCAATCATATTTTTTTGCAATGATGCTCCGAAAAGCGATTATGCAACCGGACATAAAGAGAATCCAGGTCGGTTCTGTGAGAGTGAGTGTAAACATTTGGAGCAAATAACGTCGAGGCATTTGGTTCGCGCGAAAAATTTGCCCGTTAAATAACACGGCCAATTCAGTGGGGTTATTTGACATGTGTATTATTACTTCTAAAAATCGATTAATTGGGTCGGCCCAAAGATACGGCCAAAAAATAAACATGGTTACGATGGCGATCAAGCCATACACGACAAAGAACGGGAAGTCGCGCCATTTTTTCGTAAGAATAAAATAGACAAAAATGACTGCTCCTGCTAAAGGCCCGATAACACGAGTGGCAGAAGCTAATCCAAGAAGGATTGCTGCAAAAACAAGATATCCCCCAGTTTTTTTTAGCGGCAGAGAGAGTCGATCTACAAACTCAAGCCCAAGAACCAATGCAAGGAGGAAAAATACCATGAATGGAATATCTTTTGGATTTATGAAGGCATGCCCCCAATATACAGGCTGCCAGGCCAGGAAGGCAGTTGTTGCAACTGCAGGCCAGGAGGCAAACCAGCGGCAGGCAAGCAAGTAAAATGCAATCAGACCAATCTGAAAGGTCAAAAAATTTGTCAGATGCCAGGCGGAAGCCATATCCGAACCAAGAGCGGACATCAGCGCTTGCTGGATGGGTCTCGCGAGAAGCAGATAAGCCGGACCATAAAATTTATGATCTTCAGCACTTTTACCATATACTTGATTAAATTCAAAATCGGGGTTGACAACCTGGGGCGAATAAGCCAAGGTGATGGAATCGGCATAATTATAAAATAAAGGCTCATCCCAGGACATGCCAAAATCTCGATATGTCCAAAAGCCAGCAAACAAGTTGAGTGCTAGCAGAAGTAGAATTGGAGCCAGATGATGCTTGTTGGAATTCAACACAGTTTCTGTTTTTTTCGCTTTTTGATGTTATTTAGAGCGCCAATGAGGATTTTTAACTCTTCTTCTTCGCTTTGTTGTTGATTAAAAAACTCGATCATAAATGCAGAGCGGCGTAAGCGCAGTGCCATGGGAGCAACTGAGGCCAGGTCAGATGATGTGATGACTTCTCGCCCATCTGCTGCGGTATAAGCTCGAGCAGCCTCGAACCAGGTGATTTCAGCGCGCAGAGAATCTATTCCCATTTTTTGAATTAGTTGGATGGCTCGATTGGCGAGCTCGTCGGGCAGTCTGGTGTGAAGTAATCGCTGACGCGCTTCCTGTAATTCAAGGCCGGCAACGATTACTTCTTCGGTGTACTTATTTATCAGGGCTCGTGGGTTTGTGAGATAGGCATTGACGCGGCGGTACGCTTCGAGGCGTTCTCCCGTTTTTTCCAATCCGCGAACAACGATTCTTAGCCCAAAGCGGTCAAGAATTTGTGGACGAAGCTTGCCTTCTTCGGGATTCATCGAGCCGATTAATACAAATCGAGCCCGATATGTAGCTGAAATGGGACCTCGACGAACAGTATAGATTCCTTGTGCAGCAGCATCCAGAATTGCGTCGATAATTTCGTCGTTGAGGAGATTGATTTCGTCTATATAGAGCAGATTCTTATCAGCCTGAGCCAGGAGACCGCGCCGGATTCGCATCCGCTCGTGAATGGCAGCGCGGTCGTCGATTCCGCCTACTACATCTTCCAGACGGGCATTGAGCGGAAGTTCCACAAGGCGGACGCGGTCTGTGATGGTCAGCGGTTTACCTTCGGCAAATTTTTTTGCGCACTCCGGGCAAACTGCATCAATACCACTGGTTTCTAGATCCTCGGGTATGCATCCGTAGTAACAAGTGGAGCGTTCGGTCTGTGGTAAAAGGTCGAGAAGCGAGCGAACTGCCGTTGTTTTACCGGTTCCGCGCGGCCCTACAAGCAGAACGCCGCCAATGTTGGGATTGATGAGTCCGAGCATTAACGCCAATTTCATCTCATTTTGACCGACTAGAGCAAGAAATGGAAATGGAAGCGGTTCAGTGATGCCAGAGTCACCCATTTGTTCCATGCTCTTGGCGAGTTCTTTGCCAGATGCAAAATCCAACAATTCTTTTAGAGAACGAAACTGCCGAATAGGATTATCGTCTTGGATGGTGGTGTTTATCTCTGGATTGGGCGGTTTGCTGGGAGTTGTCATGGTTGCACGTTTTTTAAGCGCAGGGCTTGGCGCTGTTTTGCCATGTTGAGCCGATATTGTTCTTCGGTTGTTTCGGCAATCAACTGTTGAATTTCTACTGGCTGTCCATTATCACCGAGTGCCACATAAACGAGATAGGCATTATTCGTATGCGTTTTGACACCTGTTATTGGATTTTCCGCTTCGACATGGACCTCAGCCTCCATCGAAGTATGTCCGGTGTAAGTAACTTCGGCAGTTAATGTGACTAAATCGCCGATTTTAATGGGTTGGCGAAAGGTCATGCTGTCCACAGCTACAGTTACTACCCGCCTTTGAGCATGGCGCATGCATGCAAGTGCGCCACATTCATCTACCAGCTTCATGATCCAGCCACCATGTACGTTGCCGAGGTTATTGGCATGCTCCGGTTGCATCAATTGGGCTAGGCTGATTCGAGAACGGCTCATCGACTTGGGGGTTAATGCAGACATATTGTATCAATCCATATCTTGGCGAAATTCACCTGCGTCTAAGGTATGCAGGCGATGAGGTTCATCTTGAAGTATATCTACACATCCCGGGTTCAAATCTCCCATCATTTTTGGCAGCGGAATGCTGGCAGAAATTCGAATGGGTGCAGGCGGCTGTGGAGGTTTTAAGTGAGGCTTTGCCTCGCTGGAACGATTGCAAATGATTCGAGGATCATTGGTTAATGTGCCCACATAATATCCAAGAACTGAATATACGTCGCGTTGCGAAGTGATAAAGCCAATCCATTCGCCAGCACGGTTGTAAATATATGGGAATGCAAGAAAAGCTTCGGCATCCCCGCGGGAGGAATAAATAGGAATGATTGTATTTGTCATTATTTTAACCTTTCAGGTGTACTTCCTCGCGGCAATATGGCTGTTCTTAAATATCGATATCGTTATAAGTCCAGTAGCGGTTGATGAAGTAATTCCACATCATTACACAGCCGACAGCAATAGCCAGAGTTACGTTGTGACTGATAAATTTATGGCTTTGGGCGGCTATGGGGATAGTTGTAAGAAATTGATCGAAAGCTGGCTCGCCGAATTTTAAAATAGGAATGCGGATTAATAAACCTGCGGCGTTGACAAGCGAAAATTGTCCAAGTTGGCCAACCAACGGTTTTGAGCGGGATTCTGGATATGTCCAGAATCGATTCCAAGTGAAATTACTGATGACGGCACAAATGAACGAGGTTGTACCTGCCAGAACAAAAGAAGCGTGATTGAGTGTTACAAGCAGGTTCATAACACCAAAGTCGATGACAGCGCCAATCATGCCTACGAGTGCAAATTTTAGAAATCGTGCGCGTTCTTTGGGATTATTGAGTACTATGGTCATGACAGGCCTAATTTTTGTTTAAAATAGGGAATAGTGCGTGTGAGACCTTCCTCTAGGTCAATCTTAGGATCCCATCCCAGGATGGTTTTTGCGCGAGTAATATCTGGGCGGCGGCGCTGAGGATCGCGTGACGAACGTGAGTCGATAAAGGTGATATCAGATGAATTCCCGGTCAGGCGATTGATGGTTTGCGCAAACTGCAAAATGGTCATTTCTACTGGGTTGCCAATATTAATGGGCATGTGCTCGCTCGAATACAAAAGGCGGACAATGCCATCCACCAGGTCATCTACGAAGCAGAATGAACGTGTCTGTTCTCCGTTACCGTAAACAGTGAGAGATTGACCCAGCAGGGCTTGCTTGAGCAGGTTTGGTAGCGCGCGACCATCCTCCAGATCCATGCGTTGTCCGTAAGTGTTAAAAATGCGTACTATGCGTGTATCCACATCATGCTGCCGATAATAAGCCAAAGTTAAAGCTTCAGCAAAGCGCTTGGCTTCATCATAAACTGCTCGTGGACCAGTAATATCGACATTACCAGCATAGGATTCTTTTTGTGGATGCTCAGTAGGGTCGCCGTAAATCTCGCTAGTTGAGGCCAGTAAAAAACGTGCATTATTTGCCTTGGCCACACCAAGGGTATTATGGGTCCCTAGCGCGCCAGCCTTCATAGTTTGGATGGGCAGGTTGAAATAAGCATAAGGTGAGGCCGGATTGGGACTGGCCGGTGATGCAAAATGCATGACTGCGTCCAGTTTTCCTGGCACAAATATATAATTTGAAACGTCATGCATATAAAAAATAAAATGTTCATTACCAATCAGATGGGCAATGTTATCCCGCGAGCCTGTGACAAAATTGTCCATTCCGACAACATCGTGACCATCCTTGAGCAATCGATCGCATAAATGAGATCCGAGGAATCCGGCTGCGCCGGTGATAAGAATTCGCATGTTTTCTCCATATAAAAGTTAATTGGATCACTTGGGGGGAAATAACCCTGCCAAGACTGCCGAAAATCAACTAATTTTACTTCCAGTCTAATTTTTGGATTAAACCGTCTCCTGTTATCTGATGTACCGCGCCAGTAGCTGCATCAATCAACCAGATGTTACCCTGATAAATCACGGCCAAAAAATCACCTTCTTCATAAGAAAGTGGGGCTGGCGCCCAGATAGGAGTTTGCGGAGCCAGCCCTGGCGAGCCAGAATTGGGAAAAACCGAGCGTCGATTAGAGCCGTCGCGGTCCATGATCACCAATTTGTAACCAGATGTTTCAGATTGGGCAGGTGCAAGCGATTGGAGATAGGCCACGAAATACGAACGCTCAGTACCGATTTGCCGGGCTGATGAAGCGGATGGATAGGAGAACATCCCGCTTTGTTGGGCAATTCGAACTTTCGCATCAGAATCTAACGAAATAGCACTAAGATCAAAATTCGGGGATTCCTCGGGGTTAACAAGGCCTGGAGGAGGTGCGTGGGTGACCACGTAGATGGTTTGCCCATCCGCCCCCCATGCTAGGCCGGGGATGAGAGCCCAATCGGAATGAGTTTGCAGAGGCGATATGCTCATTAGTGGCAGAAGAACCTTATTCTTGAAACTTACGATGCCTATGCTGTCTGGGCGGCTGTACGCCAGGAAGTTTCCTGATGGTGACCAAATGTAATCGGTACCCCACCAGCCATATACGCCGCCGGTGTTTGCATCGATAATTTTTTCGCGCACACCAAGATTCCCATTCAAGCCCACGACCATCCGGAAAAGGTCATTGTTAGCCTGCCAGCCAGGTGGAGTAGCGCGCGGTTCCACCGTAGAATATAGCACTCGCAAAGTGGAAACGGTTGTAGGATCCCAATCCGCAAAGCGGATGATGTTTGATGTCTTTAAGTTAATTGGTACTGCTTTTGGATTATCAATATTTAGCGCCCAAAGTGTGTTGATTTCTTCGTCTGCCGCCTTCGTTGATTTTCGTGTAAACAATAACCATTTGCCATCATTAGATAGCTTAAATATACGCCCATCCAAATCAGCAGTTGTGATTAGCGAAGCGCGTTTGGATGTCGATGTCTGCATCACCCAGGCGTTACCACCTGAAAGGTAAACCAGGTTCCCAGGGATTGGCAATGGCACAAATGGGGTCTGGACCCCAACCATGACGATTTCTGGTAAGGCTTGTTCAAGAACGGTGGATCGAGATATGCTTGTGCTTATCAACTTATCGTTTTCGTAATAATACCTGTACACAATTTCCTGTGTCCCATTAATGCCAGGCTGAAGTAAACGAGTTTCTCCCATTGGCATTGATTCGTTGCGAACTGTCTGGCGTTCGAAAGGGGTGATTGTTTTTTTTGTCTCAAATACTTCTCGCCCACGGGTAACAATAATTGATAGCCCATCGGAGACCATAGTGTAACTTTGGGGTTCTACTTTATCTAGGCTACCTAGAGTAATCCCGGCTGCTTCAAGCGCTTGTTGGACTTTACTTCCTGAAGTGATATTTATTGTTTTTGTTTGTCCGTCAGAGCTGAGAGTAACCGAAAACATGACCTCACTTTGCGAGATACGCGGCGAGAAACACCCGCAAACCGCAAAAGCGAGGAAGGAGAACAAAACAGAAAGCCGGAAAGTAAGTTTGGCAGGGAACACTTGGTATAATCGGCCTACTTAACCCGACCGGTGAGAGTTAAGACACCATCTTCAATGTTTATTGCTTCAATACGCAGCCCAGTGATAGCCGGACCAAACGCACCGGTGAAGGCTTGGTCAATCAATGCGCTTATGCTATTATTCAACTCTGCTGGTATTGGAAATGGCCCAAAATCTGTAGATGTAACTTTTATGACCAGCTGACCATCTGGATTAAGCGTTGTTGTAAGCACAATTCGTGCATTGGCTTGCAAATTTCCCTGGGTAACCTTGCCGTAAACTTGAATTTCTCCGTTTTGCAAGTAAACCTGTGGGTATTGGATGAATGGATTAGAGACACTCTCGAGGTTTGTGGCCAACAGGGACGTAATCTGAGTTTCGTTTATAGTCACTGTTATCATTCCGCTTTGAACGGCAGCAGTTTGCGCGACTTGAAGCTGTTGGGAAAAACTGCCCACTGCTTCAGTAGAAACTGCAATTGGGATGTCCGGATATGTGGGACCACCGACAAAAACTGTGCAAGCAAGAGGTATCAAAGCCACAACCAGTACAGGAAACAAAAGCAGTGATTGGTTTCTTTTCATTACAAACTCCACCCCTCAAAAAAATGGGGTAACAAAATGACTAAACGGAGCAATTATAGCATGAGCGACTTACTCTCGATTGATTTAAATCTGGCGGCTTTACTGGAAGGTTTGTTATTCGTAGCATCTGAGCCTGTAGCGCCTACCCAGCTGGCAACGGCTCTTGATTTGACAATAAGTAATGTAGAAAAGGGTTTAGATGAATTAAGCGAAATCTTGAGCACCCGAGGTTTGCGTTTGCAGAGGCATGCTGGGCGTGTCCAACTCACAACAGCCCCAGAAATGGCTGATTCGATTGAACGTTTTCTGGGATTGGATGCTACAACTCGTCTGAGCCGGGCAGCCCTGGAAACCTTGGCAATTATCGCTTACCAACAGCCAGTTACCAGACCGACAGTGGACTCTGTGCGCGGAGTGAACAGCGATGGGGTAATGAAGAGTTTGCTCAGCAAAGGGTTGCTGCAAGAAATAGGACGATCAGAAGGTCCCGGGCGACCAATCCTATTTGGAACCACACCGGAATTTTTACAACATTTCGGTCTAAACTCACTGACTGAGCTGCCGCCGCTCAACTTACCGGATGATGAAAAGAAGGATGTCAGCCTTCTTAAGGGCTAATATTGGGCCGCATCCCTTTTTCAATCATCGTGTTATAACCTTGCAGTACGTAATGGGGCGCAGCAATGCTGCGCCTCATGTTATTTGAGTAGCGGATAATGACAGGAGAAAATAATATGCGTAGACGAGTTGTTGTCACTGGTTTGGGGTGTGTCAGTCCGTTGGGTCATAATTTTTCAAATACATGGACTGCTCTGATCGCAGGAATATCTGGTGCTGGTCCGATTACTCATTTTGATGCTTCACGTCACAAGACCCGCTTTGCTTGCGAAGTCAAGGATTTTGATGCGGTTGGACTATTGGGCAGTAAAGATGCCCGCCGGATGGATCGTTTTTGTCAATTTGCTGTTGTTGCAGCGCAGGAAGCAACGGAGCATGCTGGTTTGAAGATCGGAAACGAAAACCGCGACAGAATTGGTGTGATTGTGGGCACAGGAATTGGTGGCATTAGTACTCTTTTGGAACAGGTGGAAGTCCTGCGTGAAAAGGGCGTGGATCGTGTCAGCCCCTTTTTGGTCCCGATGATGATCGCTGATAATGCTGCTGGGACAATTGCCATTCGCATGGGTATCCGCGGTCCAAATGCGGCTTTCGTGACTGCTTGTGCTACCGGATCGAATGCCGTTGGTGAGGCAACCGAAATGATCCGCCGTGGCTCGGCTGACGTGATGTTGACAGGGGGGGCGGAAGCATCGATCGTCAGCGTAGCTATGGCTGGATTGAATGTAATGACTGCTCTTTCGACTTATAACGAAGACCCTATGAAAGCCTCGCGCCCATTTGATAAAAACCGAGACGGATTCGTAATGGGCGAAGGCGCGGCGATCTTGGTCCTCGAAGCCCTGGAACATGCGCTGGCTCGAAATGCAAAAATATTGTGCGAACTCAACGGTTATGGTACCACTGATGATGCTTATCATATATCCGCCCCAGCAGAAAACGGCGCAGGAGCAGCCTTGTGCATGCAGCTTGCCTTAGAAAATGCCAGCATCAGGCCTGAGCAAATTGATTATATAAATGCACATGGTACATCCACAATGCTCAACGATAAATCTGAAACAGCAGCAATCAAAACTGCATTAGGTGAACATGCATATCATGTATCGATTTCTTCCACAAAGTCGATGACGGGTCATTTGCTGGGCGCTTCAGGCGCTGTGGAAGCTGCCATTTGTGCAGAAATTTTTCAGCGCGATATCCTCCCGCCCACCATCAATTATTTGACTCCTGACCCAAATTGTGATCTCGATTATGTCCCCAACCAGCCCCGCAAGGCACATCCCCGTCACATTATGTCTAATTCATTTGGTTTCGGGGGACACAATGCTACATTAATTTTTAGCCGTTATGAAGAATGATGTATCACAACGAAATATCCAATCAGGCTGTATTTCGTTGTGACAAGGAGTGAATATGCCTTATGCACATATTACTGGTTGGGGAATGGCAATTCCCCACAAGGTGTTGACAAATGATGATTTGAGCAAGATCATTGATACGAATGATGAGTGGATTCGTGAACGGACTGGTATCCGCCAGCGCTATATAGCAGCTGATAGCGATACATCAGCATCATTGGGTGCTGATGCCGCTTTCAATGCAATTAAGGTGGCTGGACTTTTACCAACTGATTTGGACTTGATTATTTGCTCCACATCCACCCCGGAACATCTTTTTCCCGCAACTGCGTGTCTCATTCAGGACAAACTTGGCGCGAGTAATGCGGGTGCTTTTGATCTTTCAGCAGCCTGTACAGGTTTTATTTTCGCGCTGAATATGGGCGCCCAGGCTATTCGTTCTGGATCGGTAAAGACTGTGCTGGTTATTGGGGCTGAAACACTCTCACGTTTTGTAGACTGGAGCGATCGGAACACTTGCATTTTGTTCGGCGATGGCGCAGGTGCATTTCTCCTACAGGCGAGCGATAAACCGGGTGGAGTGCAGGGTGTCGTCATGCACTCGGATGGTTCAGGTGGAGAATTCTTATCAATTCCTGCCGGGGGGAGCGCTCATCCAGCCAGTGAGCTCACTGTTCATTCTGGTCTTCACTTTATTCATATGGATGGCAAGGAAGTTTTCCGTTTTGCCACTCGTGTTATGGCACAGGCGACACAAGAGGCTGCAACTAAATCAGGCTGGAAGGTTGAAGACATATCGTTGATTGTTCCACACCAGGCGAACTCGCGTATCATTGATGCCGCCGCGCGCGGGTTGAAGTTACCGATTGAAAAGTTTATGGTCAATGTGGATCGTTATGGAAACACTTCCACCGCATCTATCCCTATAGCCACAGTAGAAGCTATCCAGAATAATCGGATAAAACCTGGCGACAAGGTTGTATTCGTGGGTTTCGGCGCGGGGCTGACCTGGGGGGCTTTGGCAGCAGAATGGAGCGGACCTTTACCATCCGAGCACCTGCTCGGGGCAGAGTGGTATAAACCGTGGGCAAGGATGCGTTCATTTTTCCGTCGAATACTGCGTATTCTTGAGGGTATGTTCTTTGGACATGGCGCTTAAGGTGATGACTTGTCGTTGTAGGCATCGAACTGGTTCGAAAATGATTACTTATCCCTGTCAGGAATGGCAGGGATTTTCATTTCCCCTTCATTGGGTGATGACAGAGGGGATTGAGGAAAGTTTGGGTGAAATTGGTTGCACTTACCTCCTCCAAGACCAGGGTCTCCCTGCGATCAGCTTGGAACTGGCTAACTGGAATACGCGCCAGGGTAAGTGCTGTCGCTGAGAACATGACCAAATCGAGGCTGCATGGTTGAGATGTTACCATTGTTATTTTAATTGGGCGGGTTTTAATTATTTGTTTTACTAAAATAAATACTCCTACGCAGGATACTGTTTATAGTGGATAAATTCATAGAATGTAAATTATAATATTCATAGGCTGGAATACTAATCTCATATCACTCTGTTTGGACGCCAATAATCTTAATCAACCAAAGGTGAGTATGAATATTTGGGAAGTTTTCATGAGTAAACAATCGAGAGAGGAAATTATGAACCAGACGAACACAACTGTGACAGGGGTGGAGATACCGATCACTCGTTCCTTATTTGGCAAGTTACTCCTTTTTATGCTTTTGATTGGTGTCTTGCCGGTGGTTGTAAATGCTTTATTTAGTTACACCCAGTCTCAGAGCGCACTAAGCAAGTCTGTTAATGAAATCCAGGATGTTATTGAAAAAGACCAATCCGCTTACCTGCTCAACTGGGCTATTGAGCGCCGTCAGGATATTGTGACATTGGCGGGGGTGGCGAGAATTTCGTCAATGAATCCAGAAACTGCAAGTGTTGCCATAAAACAGTATTACGAGTTATGGGAGATATACGAATCCATCTTTTTGGTAGGGCAAGACGGGGTATCTATCGCAACATCAGATGATAAACCTGTCTCATTATCTGACGAGCCTTACTACAAGGAAGCCTTAGGCGGGACAACAAGTATATCCGATCCGTACATCTCTCAATCGACGGGAAACGTAGTTATTGCGGTTGCCTCCCCCATTCTCTCTAAGGGTGTTGTGCTGGGCGTGATAATTGAAACCGTTCCTTTGAATTCAATCGCGAAAATCCTTGCGAATAACCAGGCAGGTGAGACATCTGAAAGCTACCTTGTCAACCGGGATGGGTATTTCGTCACAGCCCCTCGTTTTACTGAAGAAATGAAAAAAGCTGGATTGATTACAGATCGACCTGAGTTGAAAATTGTACTTCAGACTACCTCCGGTACGGAACTCCAGGCAGGAAGGTCGGGTTATGGCACCTATATAAACTACCTCGGGAAAAAAGTCATAGGCCGCTATACCTGGTTGCCGGAATTAAAATTGGGGTTGGTATCTGAAAAACAAACGTCTGAAGCCAACGCCACCGCTGTTCAGCTAGCCCAATTCAGCATCATCTTAATCATTATTTCCATTCTAATCATATCCGGCATGGCTTTCGTGATTGCCCACAAAATCACTGACCCGGTTAAACTGATCGCCAATTCAGCCTATTGTCTTGCCCAAGGGGATATTAACCAAATCCTTGATTTCAGAAGTAAAGACGAATATGGTGTCTTGGCTGATTCATTTCGCCAAATGATTGAATACCAGAAAGAAATGACTGCGGTAGCTGCTGTTATTTCCAATGGAGATCTCACGCGAAGTATTCAGCCAAAATCTGACAATGATGAACTGGGTCATGCATTTATTCGAATGATCGAAAGCCTGCGTAAATCAGTGGGACAGGTGGGAGAGAGCGCTACTGAGCTAAACAGCGCTTCTGAGCAGTTGGCCATGACCGCTTCGCAGGCCGGGGAAGCTACCACGCAGATCGCCACAACGGTACAGCAGGTGGCCAAAGGCATCACCCTGGAAGCCGAATCAATCAGTCGCACGGCTCAATCGGTGGAGCAGATGTCGAGCGCCATCGACGGCGTTGCCAGGGGCGCACAGGATCAAACAGCTTCGGTTACCCGAGCTGCAGAGATCACCAGTGGCATCAGTAGGACCATTGAGCAGGTGGCTGGGAACGCCCAATCAGTGACCAAAGACTCAGCCGAGGCTGCCGAAGCGGCCCGCCTGGGCGCCAGGACAGTCTCCGAAACAGTCAAGGGTATGGAACGGATCAAGACTAAAGTGAGTCTTTCCGCCCAAGCGGTCACAGAAATGGGCGCGCGCTCGGACCAGATTGGGACGATTGTGGAGACGATCGAGGATATTGCCAGCCAAACGAATTTACTGGCACTCAATGCAGCCATCGAGGCAGCGCGGGCGGGTGAGCATGGCAAAGGCTTCGCAGTGGTGGCGGACGAAGTCCGCAAGTTGGCCGAACGTTCTAGCCTGGCCACAAAAGAGATCGGCGGTTTGATCAAGGGTATTCAGAAAACTGTCTCGGAAGCTGTCAAAGCCATGGATGAAGGTGGCAAGGAAGTGGAGAACGGAGTGCGCCTGGCCAACGAATCCGGAGAAGCGCTTGGAGCAATTCTGAAAGCGGCGGAAGCGGTCTATCGACAGGCTGAAGAAGCGGGCAAGGGCGCAGCACAGATGAGCGTGGCCTCGAACCAACTGGTGACCGCGGTGGATGGGGTCAGCGCTGTGGTCGAAAAAAACACGGCAGCTACAGAAGAGATGGCAGCCGAGACATCGGAAGTGACTCGGGCAATCGAGAATATCGCTGCCGTCTCGGAAGAAAACAGCGCTGCGATCCAAGAAGTCAGTGCCACGACGCAACAGATGAGCGCGCAGGTGGCCGAAGTCATGATTTCAGCCCAACTGTTAGCAAAAACAGCTCGTTCTCTGCAGGAAGCTGTGAGTCAGTTTAAATTGGAATAACGAAAGACAAATTTTGGCATGGTTCAGGTTAGATTGACACTGTCCAAAATCATGCTTGACAATTTTTCGACGCGAATGCTCACGGAAGAAGCAAAAAAAGCGACAATTGGGCAGTTTTCGCCAGATTTCGGCCAAAAATTTTCAGAAGTGTAAATCAAAGTGTCAATCTAACTTTCCGGGTTTCTGAACCATGCCAAAAATTTATAAGAAATTCATATAATGCCGTTGTCGTTAAGTTCGAATAATACCTATTTTCCGCTACCCCCTTCAGGGGGTAGCGGAAAATAGGTATTAAGGGAGCAATTTCATGAAGAAAGCCTTACTTATTCTTGTCATTATCGGTCGAGTGCTCTTTGGTTTGATTCAGCTAATACCTGTGGATCGTAAGAATTCTCCCACATCCCTCGAGCCCAACTGGAGCACCCCGGTGCCCGTATTCTCGTTAAGGAACAATGTTTCCAATGTCATAGTAATGAAACCGAGTTTCCCTGGTATAGCTATATTGCGTCAGCATCCTGGTTGATAAAATGGGATGTGGCTAATGGGCGCAACAGGTTTAATTTCTCCGAATGGGATAAGAATCCTGGTAATCTGGATGAGATGATTGAGCAAATTCAGGGTGGGGGCATGCCTCCATTGCAATATACCATCTTCCACCCAACATCAAGGTTAACTGCCGAACAAAAACAGGCGCTCAGGGACGCCCTGACAACGGCTCTCCAATAATGACCACGCTTTTGTAGTGAAAGGGAAATTTCTGGGCTTTAACAACCGACTTTCACCAAACCATGGTGAAAACCAGATTCTGTCGACTGAAATAGTTTGACTGGTCAGGCTCGACCATGATTGCGTAATGGCGTTAGTGATATTGATTACTGATAAGGAAAGTGATGTTTATAATTATTTGACACAGACAGTGTTTCGCCCAGCTTGCTTGGCGATGTACATGGCAGTATCGGCAGCGCGGATGATTTCATCAGATGTGCTGCCATGTTGAGGAAAAATTGCTACCCCTATCGATATGGTTGAATGCAGCTCTTTCTCTTCATAATTAACGGCCAACGTGCTAAACCCCTGGCAAATTGATTCAGCTCGAACTTGGGCATCCTTAAGATGTACGCCGGGCATGATGATCAGGAATTCTTCCCCTCCATAACGGCAAACAATATCGCCTTCGCGAACTCCTGTCAGAAGGAAATCACCGAGGGCTTTCAAGACCTGGTCCCCGGCTTTGTGTCCAAAGGTATCATTTAATCGTTTAAAGTGATCGATATCGATCATCAGCACACTGATTGCATAAGAATCACGCTTTGCGCGCGCAAGTTCTCTTTCGAAAGTTTCATCCAGATATCGGCGGTTAAATAGACAAGTCAGCGAATCACGAATGGCACGTTCTCGAAGATGCGCTTGGAGGGTTTCAATTTCAGTTAATTTGAGGCGTAAGTATTCGTTCATACGTTGGATCTCGTCTTGGTTACGTCTTTTTCAGTTATGTC
>CAZHWV010000017.1:37174-45393 GCA_964536185.1 uncultured Anaerolinea sp.
GACCTAGCTGATCATGAACCGGTGAAATGTTTATTTCCAGATAGCCCCCTCTGGTATCTTCCACGGTTAATTCTGTCCGTGTTTCGGGGTTATTGTGAAGGAATAGTTTCTTTAGCTCAGGCCAGGATGTGAAAATGTCTCCGACATATTTGCCAATGGATACAACTGCTTTTTTGCCGAGAAGACGTTGAGCAGCAGGATTTGAATCCACAACTCGGTTTTGTTGATCTAATACGAGCACACCTTCGGTCATTGTTTCAATCAAGGAATCTCGGGCGATGGGTACGAGGTCGAGTAAGTGGAACTGGAAAATGGCCAAAGCCAAAACGATTCCGGAAATGAGGATGACTAGCGGTGTCAGCTCAAGGCCGGGAGCCGGGCTGAATCCTGCAATGTAAACCAAATTGACCACCCAGGGGGCGATTGCGGCAGCTATCACCAAAAAAACCTGGCGACGATAGGTCCCAGGTAGCCCAAGTGCCCCCCGGATGAGCAGTAGTGTTCCAACCAACATGACCAGATAAGAATACCCAACAGCACCGATCCAGAAAAAGATGCCATGACCGAAAATCGTTAAATTATTACCGGCGGGGCTGGGCGTAAAACTGGACCAGATCAGCCCATGCCAATCATTTGTCAAGGTCAGAACCAGTGTGATGATTGGAACAATGAATAAAAAAGAGATATTTCTACGAGTTAATTGCTTATCCATGTGATTATATTCGAGCGCAAAAAGCAAAAAAAACACCGGACAACTTACCGTGCCGAAATATTCGATTTTAGCCCAGAAAATTTGTTCTAAAATAATTGGGCTGGCATATTCGAGAGCAGCGCCACCGGACCAAATGGTTACTGCAACCATGAGAGCGGTCAAAGATTTTCCACCGGAGATCATTTTGCGTTGCCAGGCAATTAAAGCGACAAGGAAGGCAATACTTGCTCCGATACCACTAATGACAACATAAGGTGTAATTACAAAAGCCATCGTGCGTGTCCTCACCAGCCGAAAGGTGCCCTTTTTGGGTGTGCTATTACGATGCAATTATGCCTGAGCAGGTGCAGGTAACTGTACAAACCCTATTTTATCCTTGATAGGGTAAAATCAGGGGGCTATGAAAGGATTGCAATGCGTTTAATTGATATTTCAGCCGGAATCTGGGTAAAAGTTATTGGTTTTGAGGGGGGAGCTAAATTTCAGGACCGCCTGATCCAGCATGGATTGTATCCAGGCGATTTTGCGCGAATACTTCGTTCTGCGCCGATGAAAGGTCCCCTCCTAGTAGAAGTCAGCGGGCGCGAGTTGGCCTTAGGGCGTGGTGTGGCTCAAAAAATCTTGGTGGAGATGGTTGGATGAGGTTTGCACTGGTGGGCCGCCCTAATTGTGGCAAAAGTACTCTGTTCAACCAGGTTGCTGGTTATAAAGCTGAAACAGGTAATTTTCATGGTACCACAGTGACGTTTACAGAAAGCAAGGTGCGAGTGGCCGGCGAAATAATCGAAATGGTCGACTTGCCAGGCACATATACCCTTGTTGGCTCCAACCCGGCTGAAGCTGTAGCGAAAGATTATCTTTCGTCAAATGATGTGGATGTGATCATTAATGTGCTTGATGCGTCTCACCTGGCGCAGTCTCTTGAGCTGACCCTTGAGTTATTGAAGGTTAATCGTCCGTTGATCTTAGCCATGAATATGATGGATGAAGCTCTGCGTATGGGCTTGAAAGTGGATGGCCCCGGGCTCGAGAAAAAGTTGGGCGTTAGGGTGCTGCCGCTCATTGCGAGTAAGGGGCGTGGCGTGAAGGGTTTATTTCTGACGGGCATTGAGGTTTCGCAGGAAACCCCGAATTATGCTTTGCGTTTCTCGTCTTTTGCAGACGATGCCTTGGACCGTCACCAAATGGGAAAACAATTGGCTGATGAATTTGTCAAACAGGGCATACGCAATTTAACATGGCGAGATCGTCTGGATGATGTGCTTTTACACCCGCTCTGGGGATACACCACACTGCTGTTGATTCTACTGGCTTTTTTTCAGACTGTATATGGAATTGGCCGTTTGATAGAACCGCCGCTACTAATGATTTTTTATAAGCTGATTGTTGTCGCCACTGGGCCGCTTGGATTGCACAGTTTCTGGGGTGTGCTTGCCAATGGGGTATTGCAAGGGGTCGCGGCCGGGATCGCGATTGTTTTGCCATATTTGCTCCCATTTTTATTGGGACTTGGCTTGCTTGAAGATGTGGGTTACCTGCCCCGGGTGGCTTTTTTGATGGATGCGCTGATGCACCGAATTGGGCTGCACGGAAAAGCGATTGTGCCCTTTATTTTAGGCTACGGTTGTAATGTTCCGGCAATCATGTCGACAAGAACTTTGGAAGAACCGCGTGACAGGTTTATGGCTGCTGCGCTGGCGACACTTGTCCCGTGTGCAGCTCGGTTGGCGGTTGTTTTTGGTTTGGTAGCGTTTTATCTTGGACCGTTAGCAGCATTGGGGCTGTATGTATTCAACCTGTTTGTGATTGCCATTACCGGTCGTATTCTTACCCGATTATTGCCCGAGGACTCGCCTGGGTTGATCCTGGAAATGCCTTCATATCGAATACCAACGTTGAAAGCCATATTAAATAAAGCCTGGTTTCGCATCCGTGAATTTGTGGTCGAAGCCTGGCCAACGCTCATTGCGGGGAGTGGAGTTCTGGCGATTTTAAGTTATTTCAACCTGGCAATTTATTTTAATTTTTTAATCCGCCCCTTTACCTGGGCCCTTAACTTACCTGCGGAAGTGGGAGTGCCACTAATCTTTGGTATTTTGCGCAAAGAGCTTTCACTGGTCATGCTTGGACAGGCCCTGGGGACGATGAATTTTGCCGCTGCGATGACGCCAGCCCAATTGCTTACTTTCACTGTATTTGTGATGTTTTACGTGCCTTGTGTGGCAACCTTGATCATGCTGCGCCGTGAACTGGGTATTCGGGGTATGCTGTGGATAACGGCACTAACAGTGGTCGTGGCTATGATTGCAGGTTTGGCAGTGCGTGGCTTGGCCGTGTTATTGTGGTGATTGTGCTTATTTCAAGGCGTGCTTGAGCTTATCTACAACTGTGCGTAAGACCTTGATTCGTGCGAAGTACTTATCATTTGCCTCCACCAGTGTCCAGGGGGCGTTGAGCGTACTTGTCTTTAGCAGCATTTCTTCTGCAGCTATTTGATAATCTTCCCATTTGCCTCGGTTGCGCCAGTCTTCGTCCGTGATCTTCCAGGATTTGTAGTTGGTGCGCTTCCGTTCGCGGAAACGGTGCAGCTGCTCATTTTTGCTAATGTGCATCCAGAATTTGAACATGATTGCCCCAAAGTCCGTCAGCTGATGTTCAAACTGGTTTATCTCACTGAAGGCCCGCTTCCAGCCTGCCTCGGTGCAGTAGCCTTCAAGACGTTCGACAAGTACTCGGCCATACCACGAGCGATCAAAGATGGCGATCTGGCCTTGCTCCGGTAGGCGCCTCCAGAACCTGTACAGGTAGTGACGGTCACGGTCATCGCCGGTGGGGGCTGCAATCGGCCAGACTACGTAGCCGCGTGGGTCGATCTTTTCTGTCAACCGTTTGATTGCGCCGCCTTTGCCCGAGGCGTCCCAGCCCTCGAAAACGATTACCACAGGTCTTTTTTGCATATAGACTTGATAACCGAGTTGGTGTAATTCGGCCTGTAATTCCTTGATGTTTTTATCATACTCTTCGCGGGGTGTGACCAGTGATAGGTCGAGTCGCTCAAGCATTGACGGCTCCTCGTAGTTCATCCGATTTGAGCCGGCGTTTTGCCTTTGGTCCCAAGCTGGATGCCAAATTTAGTTGCTTTTCCAACGCCTTGATGGTGGTTTCGAGTACTTTAATGCGCGCGTAATATCGGTCGGTGGCCTCGACGATTGTCCAGGGGGCGTGCGGGGCATCGGTTCGCGAAAGCATATCTTCGACTGCCTGACTGTATTTGTTATATTTTTTTTGCTGAACCTGGTCTTCCGCGCTAATTTGCCAGGAAGTAAGCTCATCCTTGAGAAATTTCTTAATGCGCTTTTCCTGCTCATCTTTGCTGATATGAAGCCAGAATTTTAAGATCACCACACCGTCAGCGGCCAATTGCTCTTCAAATTCAGCAATATCCTGGTATGCTGATTCCCACGTTTTTTTGTTAACCGTCTTCTCGATGCGATCAGTTAGCACACGTCGGTACCAGGATGTGTCGTAAGCCACCATCTGTCCCCGCGCCGGGATTTTGAGCCAGAAACGCCACAGCCATGGGTACCTGGTTTCCGTGGTTCGAGGCGGGGTGATGGGAACTACGCGGAAACCGCGCGGGTCCATGCGCTCGGCCAGGATGCTGATCAAGCGGCCTTTACCGGTGGCAGCCCAACCTTCGAACACGATCATCACTGGTACTTTTGAGTCATAAACTGCATGCTCCAGTTCGTAGAGCCTTTGTTGCAAGAGCAGCACTCGTTTGTCATATTCTTCCTTAGGTATGGCGAGTTCCAGATTGATGTATTCCAGCATATGGATCCTTTGAAAACTTGTTCACAAGATATCAACGTGGCTATTATACTGTTTTCGACTTCCTACCTTGAGATATTGTGGTTCTCAGGAAAGGCTGATTTGCCATAACCTTGATCAAGGATTTTGGCTGGAGATGACTTTACTCATCATGGCGGAGTTCGCTACGGGTGAGTAGGATGACGGCGGCTAAGATCATACATCCGCCAAGCAGAGTGATTGGTTTAAGGGCTTCTTGGAATAGAACTGCGCCAAGAAAAACGGTCACAACTGGTTCAATGGTGGAGAGCATGGACGCATTGGTTGGACCTATGCGCTGGAGTCCGGCGAGAAAGGTGACTACTGGAATGATCGTTGCGAGAATGATGATCCCAACCATGATCCACCATCCGGAGGAACTGGTCGGCAGGTGTGGACCGTTGATAGCAGTTAACATTCCATAAACTATTCCAGCAGATGCGAAAATGATGGTAGATGATTGCAGGGCTGAGACTTTTTGCATGACATGTGTCCCGGCAATAATGTAAAATGAATATATGATCGCCGCTAATAGAGCCAATAGAATGCCGGCTATCTGGCCACCTTCTGGGCCAACGGATAAAGCCGTACCTGTTAAAGCCAGACCGAGTACCAGCGCTTTCGTCCGAGTGATTTTTTCATGCAGAAAAAGACTGGAAAGCAAAGCTACAAAAACCGGGTAAAGATATAAAAGAAGTGCCACTAGCCCGGCTGAAGCGTATCGGATGGCGGTCAAGTAAGCAAAGGATTGACCCACATAACCAATTGCTCCCATACCGATTAACTGGAGCAGAGTTCGGCCGCGTGGCAGGGATTCGTGGCGTAGGATGAGAAGTGTCCCAATCAGGATGGCTGAGATGCTGAAACGCAAGAAAAGCAGCGTATAGATATCAATTCCATTGGCAAAAGCATAGCGACCAAGCGAAGCAAATGTGCCAAAAGATGCGGCGGAGACGGCAATAAGTAAGATTCCGATGATGCGGTTCATGCAGTAATGAAATCCAATCTCATCTGAAAAAGGTTCCGCAAATGATGTTCAAGAAGACATACCAGTCATTGACCCATGAGTGCAAGGCTACAATGTTTTCTTCGGCAAGTCCATCTTAACATTTGGTTTTCACAGTTTTGCGGAGACCAGCAATTCGGTTGGAATTTCAATGCTTGTCAAATCCATGATCTTTCCTGCATAGAAAAAACCGGGATGCTTGTCTGGTTTGGTTATTATAGTTTATGCAAGTTGTTTCTTGCTATGGCTGGTCCGGTTTGGGTTTTTTGAATACGCGTAGGACAGCGATCTTAGTGGAATGATTGAAGGGAGCTGGGTCAACGGGCAGTCCCCCAATGGGTGTATGCGCATAACCAGTATAATCAGATGGGATTGGAATCAATTGCTCAAGGGTGAGGTAACCGTCTAAACATAGGGCTTCGAGGGATGCTAGATAATCGTGCCCGCTTACATATAAAGCATTGTTTATGGCAACCAGCCAACCACCATCGTTGATCAGCGGGCGGATTTTGTTGATTAACCGATTGTTTCCGGCCTCAAGGTCAACCGTGCCTTTGTTCGTGGATGCAAAAAAAGGTGGGTCAAGGAAAACACAGTCGAAAGTCTGTTTGCTGCGTTTTAGTTGGCCTACGGCGGGAAAGAAATCCTGTATCAGGAAATCATCCTGGGTATGAGGAAAGCCGTTTAACGCATAAGACTGCCTGGCAAGTTTGAGAAACGCAGGGTTGCGGTCCAGTTGAACGACTCGCTTAGCGCCTCCTGCCAGGGCTGCCACACCCAGGCTTCCTGTGTAGGCAAAGGTGTTCAACACCGTTTTCCCAAAAAGGTTATTCTTTGCCCAGGCGCGTAAATTGCGCGTATCAATGTAAAAACTCGCATCTCGATTCATGGTCAAATTAATGGCATACCAGATGCCATTTTCGATAATTTTTCGATCAGGAGTTTTTCCGAACGAGATGTTGCCGCATACTTGATCAGGCGTAAGCTTTGCGTCATTACTGCGGGTTTTGGTGACGATGCATTGTACCCAGGGAAGTTTTTCGAGAATCCATGCTTGAACGGCAGCAGCCTGATCATCGGCGCTGGAGGGGGCGTAATTATGAATGAGAATTGTGCGGGCATAAATATCTAGGCTCAGGGGAGGGAACCCTTCTAAAAAACCATTTAACAGGCGGAAGGCGGCAACGTGATCTTTGTCGAAAAAAAAATCACGGGCTGTGCACGCCGATTCCAGTAAGTCAGAAATGGAGATCATGCTGATTGATTTACCCGTTCTATGTTTCGCTTCCAGAAAAGAGGGATTGTAAAGAGCGAAACCACTCCGACAATTGTCCCACCAACGAATACTGCGCGAGGTGCGCCAGATAATCCGCCGAGAAGTTCAGCTACACTTCCGATACCCATCGCGCCTAAGGATGGCAGTCCGATAAGAGTGATTGAATACAGGCTCATCACCCGCCCGCGCAGTTCATTTGGTACGGTCATCTGGATAAAAGTGGAAGTGATGGTTCCAAAAATCGTGACTGTAATTCCACCTATGAATAATAAGATGACCCCAAACCAAAAATAGGGGCTGATCGCAAAAAGAATAACCGTTAGACTGAATATCAAGCCGCTGGATACAAGGATGGCGCCCTGTCGTTTTATGTTGCGGATAGCTGCCAGACCAAAGGCTCCGAATAGAGCGCCACCGCCAGAGGCAGAGAGTAGAATGCCATACCCTGCTGATCCTCCGTTCCAGATGTCCCTCGCGAAGATAGGTAAAAGGTTCTGGTATGAACGACCAAAGATAGCTATCAAGGCAGATAGGCTGAGCAATGCCATAATAAGCCGATTATTCCAGGCATACGAAAGACCAGTGAGCATGGACTTGCCCAATGATGTATGCAGAGTTTCGCTGCCGTGTGTTTGGACATTTTGCATCGCGTTCAGGGCCATGATCACTGACAAGTAACTAACGGCATTTAGAAAAAATAAGGTTCCCGCACCGAGGGGACCAAGCAATAATCCGGCAAGGGCTGGTCCAACCAGCGCAGCGCCAGTGTAAGTGGAAGAATTAAGTGAGATGGCGTTCATGAGATCGCGTTGGGGAACAAGATCAGGAACAAGCGCCTGGCGAGCAGGATTGTCGAAGGCTAACAGGGCTGAGCTGACGAAAGATGCGATCAGAATATACGAGATGTGGATTGTTCCTGTCCATGTCATAATGGCCAGAATGAACGCTGTTAACATAGCGCCAGTCTGGGTGATGTACAGCAATTGGATGCGATTAATCCGGTCGACGACAGCGCCACCAACGAGTGGAAGGACGATCATTGGAACAGCAAAACTCAAGCCGAGAAGACCCAGCCAGAATGGGGAATTTGTGATCTGTAAAACTAACCATCCCTGGGCGACATTTTGCATCCACGTGCCGGTGTTGGAGACGATTAAGCCGGCCCAAAGAAGTTTGAAGTTTCGATGTTGTAGCGATGCGAAGCGTGGCGAAGGAGGCGCTGCAATGGTCATGAATGCTCCTGTTTTCTTGTCGGATATTTTTGATTTTGTCCGTTTTAAAAAGTGAAAAAAACGTATCTTCTCATTAAATTGGGGCAGTCCAAAATTGCGTCAACTTAAAGGTATCAGCAGCCTGCACGATTAAATCTGCCAAGG
>CAZHWV010000018.1:0-2476 GCA_964536185.1 uncultured Anaerolinea sp.
CATCATCTCCTTTTTCTTTGCCCCGGAACAAGGTGTGACTATCTATGGAACGCGGCATGAAATTGTCAATCTCTTCGGCCCCTTCAAGCTGACATGGGAACAGGTTTTCTATCAAGTGACCAAGTTCTTCAAATATGCTTCGGTCATTCCTCTCGGAATTATCTTCCTGCTGACAACCAACCCCAGCGAATTTGCATCCTCCCTGAATGGAATTGGGGTCAACTATAAAGCCGCCTTTGCGGTTGCCTTAACCCTGCGCTATTTCCCCGACATCCAGAGGGATTATCACGATATCAGCCTGGCACAGCAAGCCAGAGGTCTGGATTTATCCCATAAAGCCCGGTTTACCGATCGCTTCAAAAACGCCTTGCTGATCGTCATCCCCTTAATCTTTTCCACCCTGGACCGGATCGAACTGATCAGCAATGCCATGGACTTGCGTGGCTTTGGCAAAAATAAGACCCGCACCTGGTACACCTCCCGCAAATTGACAGGACAGGATTACTCCGCGCTGGTGATTTCGGCCTTGATTTTCATTATCACCGTCTGTGTCTCGGTTTTCATCAACCACAGCCGGTTCTACAATCCATTCATTTAGGAGAAAAGGAGCAAATGAAGCCTATTTTAGTCTTCCAAACTGATTTTACGTACAAAGAAGGCGCTGTCTGCGCCATGTACGGTGTGGTAAAAAGTGTGGATCGCGAGCTTGAAATTTTTGATGGCACCCATGAAATCCCCCAGTATGATATCTGGAGCGCTTCCTATCGCTTATACCAATCCATGGCTTTCTGGCCGGAGGGCACCATTTTTATTTCGGTGGTCGATCCGGGCGTTGGCACGCCTCGCAAAGCCTGTGTTGCCAAAACCGCCGACGGCTATTATGTTGTCAGCCCCGATAACGGTACGCTGACCCATCTCAAGCAGTGGGTCGGGTTGACCCATGTGCGCGAAATTGACCAGAGCCTCAACCGTTTAAAAGGCAAAAACACCGAAGGAGTCAGCGTTTTTCATGGGCGCGACCTGTTCAGTTACTGCGCCGCCAGGCTGGCAAGCGGCATAATTAGCTACGAACAGGTTGGGCCAGCCTACCCGGTCGAAGAGATAGTTTCCCTCCCGATTCTGGAGCCTGTCCTGGAGGACGGCAAGGTGCGCGGTATTTTCGAAATCGGAGATCCGAACTTCGGAAACCTGTGGACGAATATCCCCCTATCGATTTTTACCGAAGCAGGGTTTGGCTATGGCGATCACCTGAACCTGACCGTTCGGCACCAGGGTCAGATCGTTTTTACTGACCGGGTGTTGTTCCACAAATCCTTCGGTTATGCAAATAAAGGAGATGTGATCATTTATAACAACGAGCTGATGAAAGTTGCTGTCGCCATCAGCCAGGGCAGCTTCGCCGAGCGTTACAACCTGGATTTCGGCCCCGCCTGGGAAGTCGAATTCAGCCGATAGGAGGCCGCCATACTTACCAAAGCAACCGAGAAGGATCGCTTCGCGATCATGCAATACTGCCTGGCTGAGCCGAACGTCAACCTGTTCATCCTGGGTGATATCGAACACTTCGGTTTTGAAAACGCCTTTCAGGAGGTTTGGTTTCAGACCATGGATGGGCGCCTGAGCGGGATAGCCTTGCGCTACCATGACAACCTGATTCTCTACAGCCGCGATCTAGATATGGCCTTTCCAGAAGTGCGGGACCTTTTGGAAACCCGGGAGGTGCGCGTTATCAGCGGGAAGCAGGCCGTGATCGACAAGTTTCACCCATTCGTAGCGGGGCATTTCTCCAAGCGGGAAATGATTTTCTGCGAACTGAGTGACCCGTCAAAGCTGGAAAAGGGTACCAGCGAAGTCAGGGTTGCCGCTCCAGCCGATGCGCTGGAAATCGCCGAGGTCTATGGTCAAATCAGCGAATTTTCTGGTTTATACGCCTCCGAGCTAGACGCCCGTCACAAGCAGATTATGAACCGGATCAGTTCGAGGGAAGGCATGCACATGTTCATCAAACAGGATGGCAGAATTGTCAGCCATGCCAACTCTGCGGCAGAAACCAGCGTCAGCGGCATGATTGGCGGCATACTGACCTTGCCTGAGTATCGCCATCGAGGCCTGGCAAGCAAAGTAATCTCGGCCGTGTGCCAGGACCTGGCTCGACGAGGCAAATCCGCCTGTCTGTTCTACGATAACCCGCAAGCCGGCGCTATCTTTCAACGCCTGGGATTCCAGGTCACCAACAAATGGACCATCTTAGAGAAAGGATCGAATGAGTAATATCCTGGTTTTACAAAGTGATTTTGGGCTGGTAGACGGCGCTGTGGCGGCAATGTGCGGTGTCGCCCATGAGGTGGATAAAGAACTCAAAATTTACAATCTGACCCATGACATCACCCCATACCATATCTGGGAAGCTTCCTATCGTCTTTATCAAACGGTTGAGTACTGGCCCAAGGAAACCGTTTTTGTTTCTGTCGTCGAC
>CAZHWV010000018.1:2486-44453 GCA_964536185.1 uncultured Anaerolinea sp.
TCCAGCCGGAAAAGTGTTGTAGCTCTGACGAAAAACGGCCACTACATTGTCAGCCCAGATAACGGAACCCTGACCCATCTCAAACGTTATGTAGGCATTACGGAAATTCGCGAAATTGAAGAATCCAAGCACCGCCGGCAAAACACAGAACATTCGTTCACTTTCCATGGCAGGGATGTTTACTCATATACCGGCGCAAAGCTGGCGGCAGGCAAAATCAGTTTTGCTGAGGTGGGCGAGTGTCTGACCATCGAAAATATCCAGGAATTGGAAGTCGGAGATGTGACCAAGACAGAGAAAAGTGTGAAAGGTAGTATTGATATTCTCGATGTGCGTTTCGGCAGCCTGTGGACCAATGTCACCCGGGAGGATTTTCTCGAGGTAGGCTTTGAATATGGGGATAGAATTGAAGTCGTCATTCGCAATGGATCGACCCTCGTCTATAATAACCGGATTGTTTATGGAAAATCCTTCGCGGATGTCTATGTCAGCGAGCAGCTTATCTATGTGAATTCTCTCTACCGTATGGCGGTGGCGATCAACCAGGGCAACTTTGCCAAAGCTTACAGCATTGGGACCGGCATCCATTGGAGCATCGAATTCAAAAAAGTGGATTGATTCCGCCCCACTGAGCGGATTACGCCTGGCCAGGCCAGATCAAAGTTTCTATACTCACGAAAGGAAAGGAAGATATGACTGACTTAAGAACCCTGCTCCAAATCCCGGCCTCACGACTGGAAGCCATTAATACCGTTTTACTCGACCCCAACAGCCAGGTGATAAACGCTATGTTGGAGATCATCGCCAAATACGGCACACCCGCAGAGATCAACCGCAAACATTACGAAGCGCGGAAAATGGAAAACCTCTTTAAACAGGTGAATGCAAAGGCGCCTGAATACATCCAGGACCTGAAGTGGCTGATCGCAGAACGTGATCGGGGCGCATTTATCTCGGTGGCCAATTACAGGCATAAAGTCCTCGGCGAAGCGGCCAAGACGATCCAATTTAAGGATGACCACGCTGTAACGCTTGAAGTATCCGCCCTGCAATATTTTCCATGGGTGCGGGTCATGGCCGAGCAGGCCATCGCCAACAAAACGCTCATTCCCGGACGGTTTATCGCCGTTCGAAAAATGAAAGAATCCGAAGCGGATGGCGACCTGCCCGCCATCGTGGCCGCATTGGATATCATCGGCGCGTCCTTTGTCGAGACGCTCGACACCAAAGGCACCGATGGTTCCAACATCCACCTGGGCGGCCCGGCCACCATCACCGGCTACTTTGGCGGGATCGGCCAACCCAACGAGCACGCCCTGATGTGGCTGGATGAGTTCCTGTACTATTACACCAATTACGGTGTTCAGCATGTGCTTAACTTTAACGCAGGCACCATCCTGCTAGGTTTCCTGCTTTACCGTCTCGGTGTAGACATCCAGTTCAAAATCTCGGTCTTTTTCGGTTCAGACAATCCTTACCATGCGCTCTGGATTATGACGATGGCAAAGTTATTCAGCCGTGATGACGGCACCAGCCCATTGATCGGTTTCAACTGGTCGAACTCGATCAATAACCAGACAATGGAACTGAGCGCCGAGTTCCGCAAAGCGCTTGGTTTTGAGAATGTGGTCCGCTTTGAGCATCACATCACCGAGCCGCAAAAAAGCATCGTCCTTCAGCCCTATAACCGCCGCGATGAATTGGTCCAGATCGCCGACCATGTCGCCAATATCGCTGCAAAGCACGAAGGTGGCGACCCCGAAGTGGACGTGACCCGCGCCCATCTCTCCGATATCCTCGACTACTTCCGCGACAAAAAAGAAGTCATCGAAAGCGGCGACTGGGACAACTTACAAATTAACTTCCTCGATAAAGTTGCCGCCTGCGAACACTCCGCCCGCGCTCTTACCAAACACGGTTTGAGCTTCATTGCGGCGAAGAATTTACATAGATAATCATGAATGCCATTTGCTGAAAGCTTCATTAAACAAAACATCCCGCGAGAAAATCAGGCTCGCGGGATGTTTTGTTATCCGGGAAAAAATATTTCAGATCAGTTTTCTAGGGCACGTTAACTTTCAGGACCTGCTCACCTGCGCCATCGCAAGCTACTATCTTAACATCATAGTCACCTGTTTCAGTGACGGGGATTTCGAATTTATTTCCAGGTGTTACGGTCTGGCTATCAGGCAGCTGGTTCGCGCCATAATCCTCGGCTCCAGATGTGGAAAGCAGAAGTTCGCAATAATTCACTGATCCATTGTTGGTTATGGTAATGGTTTTGGACCCACCTCCGCATGCGACCAGGACCAGGCTCAGGCTGATTAACAGTGCAATTAAGATGAACAATTTGTTTTTCATTTTTTTCTCCAATAGAGTATTTTATCGGCACCGGAATTTGCTTCCACGTGTACCACTGGCTTTAAGCCTTTTTTGCGGATATTTGCAAGTGGTTTAATGGCTTGCATTTACCTTCATTTCTGGTTCTAAGACATCGGCATTCCCTTCTGTCGGTTTTTGTATAATTTAGGTCATATTTATCGTATTATAGCATAGTATTGCTACTCTGTCTACTTTGGGGTTGACAGGCCAGCGCGAGAGCTGCACTTGCAGACAGAGATGGCTTATAAATGTTGGCGCATATGGGCATGGTATAATTTTTTATAGCTATGAAAACCATTTTTCCACACCAACCTTCTCATTTGTCACCCTATGCGCGGGTCTGTCTGGAGGCCTTGGTAAAGGCAAACCTGGCAGATCGAATTTCACTGGGGGGCGCATTGGGATTATTCCATTATCTCGATTACCGTCCGACCCATGATGTGGATGCCTGGTGGTCTGAATCGATTAAGCAAGAGCAAAAGCAAGCCGTGCTGCAAATACTCGAAACAACCCTTTCCGCTTTTGGCAAAGTTCGCCTGCGTTCATGGGGGGAGGTGGAGAGCATTGAATTATCACAAGACGGAAAAACGGTGTTTGGATTTCAGATCGCCCGTCGTTCTGCACAGCTTGAGCCGCCAGTTTCTGCTGGTTGGATCGCGGTGCCCCTGGACAGCCTGGTTGACCTGGTGGCCAGCAAGATGGTCGCCCTGGTGGAACGCGGTGCGCCGCGCGATTTTCTGGATATTTTCAGCGTGTGCCAGGCCGAATTGTTTAGTATCACTGAGTGCTGGGCGCTCTGGCGCCGGCGACAAATTTTGGCCGGGAGCGATGTGGATCTCTACCGCGCCCGCCTGGCAATTGAGACTCACCTGGAGCGGATTGCTTTGCAGCGCCCCCTGGAAAAAATTGTAGGTGCACAACAACGTGAGCAGGCTCGCCAGCTGCGCGAGTGGTTTTTAAGTGAATTCCGGCAGGTGAACGATGACTGACGCGCCCTGGTTAGATGGCGGCTTATATCCGGATACGGAGATTCCTGACAGGTTGGACAGCCTGGCTGACCGGGTGGATTTTTTGGCGCGTTTATGCGCAACATGGGATTTTGGAATCTTGCCCGATGCGGTTACGATCGATGAGATCCGGCGCGAAGCGTGGCGACCGGCGGTGGAAGCTTGCCGGTTGTTGACTTCCCCCGCTTATCATCTCGTCCGGCGTTGGCATGGTCTGGCACGCCTGGCCTACCTGGGTCAGCAGATAGCGCTTATTCGCGATGATCCCTGTCTGGCTGATGTTTAATGGGCTAGATGTTCAAGCAGAAGGCGCGCCGTGAAGGCATATGGCATCTTCGGGGAGAGCGCCTCCGCGCAATGACAAAACATTTCGACTTCCAAACTTTCAGGTGATTAATTATAAAATAATTAGTAAAATCCTTGACGAGTAAGAATCAGCGTGATAGAATTCTCATCAGAAATTAATCTTACAGAGAAGGAGGCGCATTCCATGGTCCACAGCTCAAAAACCATTTCAGCTTTCGCTCGCTCGGCCAGTCTTGGCGGTAGCGTGGCTGTTGATTATTGTATTGCGCCTGTTCCCAGGTAAGTTACGCGAATTAACGTAAATACTGGCCACGGCGCAAACGCCCGTGGCTTTTTTGTTTTCCAGAAATACCCTCTCTGGCGGCCACTGGTAAATCCCGTGGCCATTTTTTATTAACCAACCACGACAACCTTGAAGAAAATCCGATGACCAGCTCCAGCCCTCTTTTTGATGGAAAGCTCGCCCGCCCGGGCTGGCCGGGTTATCGGCAAGGTAGAAATCACAAATTGATTAATTATTATGTAGAGGAGATTACTATGTTGACAATACAACTGCTTAAAAAAATCGGCTATCCGCAATTGAACGGCATAACCGCAGAAACTGCCTCACCCCATTCATTCAACCTGGTTTGGCTGGACCAAAAAACAGACCCACCGGTTAAGACTCCCTGATCCTTCGGGATGCGGAGTCTCTGGTTTCACCCCGCTTCTCTTGTTCTCTTCGGAGGCCGCCATGGCTCTCTTGTACCAATCACCAACTCGTAACCTGCCAGACGGATATACATTCCGCGGCGCGACACTCAACGATATACCAGTTGTTGCCTATCTTTTCAACCAGAGACAAATGACCTTTGCCAGCGTCGGGTATTTACCCATCGCTGAGATGCGCAAGGAATGGCAGACTCCCAACTTTAACCCGGCCATGGATGTGCGCCTGATCTTTGACCAGCGTGAACACCTGATCGGTTACATCGAAGTCTGGACGACAAGCGGTCTATCTGCCCATCCATGGCTGTGGGGCTGTGTTCATCCCGATTATGAAGGCCGCGGAATCGGCACAACCCTGCTACGCTGGGCCGAAGCACGCGTGCGCCTGGCAATGGATCTGCTTCCCATGCAACTGCGCATTGCGCCTCGTTTCGGCACACAGCATACTTTGTTAACCGCCCCCGCTTTGTGTCAGGCGCTCGGCTGGCAGCCAGTTCAATCCAAGCAAAGCATTTCGCCGCAAGCAAAAAACCTGACCAGCGCTGTGCGCCTGGTTCAGAGCGCAGGCACATCCGCAAATTCCGCGTTTGATGTCTACGAAAAAGAAATCCGCTCCGGAGAAGAAATATTGCCGGAAGCGACGTAAAGAACAATAAGGATAATCTAATGAATAAGGAAATTCACACCCCAATTAACATCAAGCTGCCCATAGGCTGCAGCGCACGCGCCGGAAAATTTTCAGACTACTTGCTACTATTCGACCTGCTCAACACATACTCACAACACATCAACGGTCACAATGATCTGAACGATGCGGAGCTCCTGCGCCTGGATTGGCAAAATAGCGGGTTCAACCCGGAGATCGATATCCATACTGTTTTTGAAGCGGATGGCAGACTGGTCGGCCTGGTAGAATCCTGGCTGACCAGCCGCCCACCGGTCCATCCTTGGAATTGGGTCTGCGTACATCCAGACTACCTGAATAAGGGCCTCTGGGAATATTTACTGCAGTGGGCTGAAAACCGTTCCAGAGCCGCTCTGGACATGGTACCCTCCGAACTCCGCGTGGCCTCGCGCACAGGGACTGAACATCACAACCAGGCTGGCATTCAATCTATCCAGAAACTCGGTTGGACGCATATCCGTTCCTACCTTCGGATGATGACCAGTCTTGATTCGGCGCCTGAAGTTCCGCCAGCACCCCATGGCATCGTTATTCGCCCGTATGATCCAGCCACCGAAGCCGAGGCCGTTTACCACGCATTTACAGACTCATTCAAGGATCATTTTGGTTTTGTGGAACAGCCCTTTGAACACGGGTTTGGCGATTTCAAGCACAACCTGATCGACGAGCCAGGCTATGACCCAAATTACTGGTTCGTTGCAGTGGATGGGAATGAAATTGCCGGGATCTGCCTGTGCCGTCCTGTGGATGCCGAAGACCAGGAAAGCGGTTGGGTGAATGAGTTGGGCGTCCGGCGCGCCTGGCGTAAAAAAGGCCTGGGAACCATTTTGCTAAAGCAGGCCTTCGCCGCATTTTACGCGCGCGGCCAAAAACGCGCTGCTCTGGGCGTGGATGCCAACAGTCTGACCGGCGCACTTCACCTGTACGAACAGGCTGGTATGCGAATTGTTCGCCAATTTGACCAGTTCGAAAAAGAACTTCGGCCTGGACTGGAAATAAGCACACAGGAATTAGTATAACAATCTCATCTACAGCCCCATCACGGGTCATATTTAGGATACACTATCCTTTGGAATTAGCTGGCGAATAATTCATGCTTCGGAAAGGAAATATTCGATACCCACTCTGATAGGCGCAAGCTTCCAACAGGAGTGACAATTACTACAAGGAGAATAATATGCAACTCAAATGCTCATTCTGTGCAATGCCCTTTGCGCTCAGTCACGAACAAGTAGCTGAGGCAATTGAAATTCTAAAAAAAGACAGCCATAGTCATTACGATGCGCACTGCCCAAAATGCCGCCGATCCACCAAGTTATCCAAAAAGGTTTTTGAACTCAACCCGGTCTACAAAAAGATGCTCGAGAGCACAGACTGAGTTTTTATGACCATTAAAGCTATCTATTTTGATCTGGGCGGCGTCATCGTTCGCACTGAGGATAAAACCTCGCGCGCAAACCTGGCCGCAGAATTTGGCATGAGTTTCGCTGAAATGGACAGGTTTGTTTTTGAGTGCAAAACAGCTGCCCTGGCTTCAATCGGCAAACTGACCGAGGAAGAACATTGGTTGGATATCACCCGCCGCTTGAATCAAGCCGAAACGGAACTGCCGCGCATCCGGAATGCTTTTTTTGGCGGGGACAGCGTCGATCAAGACATCATTGGCTTGCTGCGGTCGCTGCGGAAAACTCACAAAACTGGTCTGATCAGCAATGCCTGGGATGGTTTACGCCCTTGGATTATCAGCCAGAAGTTCGAAGACGCATTCGAGGCTATGACCATCTCGGCTGAATTGGGAATTGCCAAACCCGATGCCCGTATCTACCAAGCTGCGCTCAAGAAATTGGACGTAACCGCCGGACAGGCAATCTTTGTGGACGATGTTGAGAAAAATATTGCTGCCTGCCAAGCATTGGGCATGCATGGCGTACTGTTTCGCACATCTCAGCAAGCTCTACAACAAGTGAACCAATTGTTAAAAATATAACCCCCACCAGGCGCCTATTAACCTATTCTTGCAACATCGCGACATTGAGAAAGGGCCAGTGTGAGGGTGGAGCATACAAATGACAGACAACACAGAGAACACCTTTATCCGCAACCTGGGCAATGGATTAAATTTACGCCGATCCACCCCAGCGGATGCGGAAAAAATATTTCACTTTAACGCCTTGATCCATGGTGAGGATGGCCCTGATGAACGGGTGGGCCAATGGGCCCGGGACCTGCTCGAGAAACCCCATCCCACCTTCGGGGTGAACGATTTCACAATCGTTGAAGAACAGGCAACAGGAAGAATCGTCTCATCCCTGAACCATATTTCACAGACCTGGCTTTATGAGGGGATTCCCTTCGGCGTAGGACGTCCCGAATTAGTCGGCACCCTGCCCGAATTCCGCAAAAAGGGCCTGGTGCGCCTCCAATTCGATGAAATCCATCGTTGGAGCGTTGAGCGCAAAGAATTGGTTCAGGCCATCACGGGCATACCATTTTATTACCGCCTGTTCGGTTACGAAATGTGCGTGGATTTGGAAGGAAGCCGTTCGGGTTTCGAAATGAACCTGCCCAAGCTGGCTGATGCCACGCCAGAGCCATATCGCCTGCGACCTGCCAACGAATCTGATATTCCGTTTTTGAGCGAGGTATATTCGCATGCATCCCAACGCAGCCTGCTTTATTCGGTACGCGATGAAGCGCTCTGGCGACTGGAACTGACTGGCCGCAGCAAAAAAAACGTTAACCGTTTAGTATGGAATATCATCGAACGCACAGGCGATAATGAAGCAGTCGGATTCCTGGCGCATCCATGGTTTTCTTGGGGTGTTTCTGTTCCCGCAATGATGTACGAGCTGAAAGCAGGCATTTCCTGGCTGGATGTCAGCCCAACAGTGGTACGCTGGCTGTGGGATCTGGGTAAAAATATTTGTGAGAGTGAAGGAAAGACGCGTTCAGCATTTACTTTTGGATTGGCGGGCAGCCACCCGGTGTATGAGATCTTGCGCGACAGTTTGCCTCGTGTTCGTGAACCTTACGCCTGGTACTTACGCGTGCCTGATTTACCGGCTTTTATCAACCGCATCGCACCTGTGCTGGAGAGACGGCTGGCAGATTCACTTATTCCAGGTTACAGCGGCCAGCTCAAAATCAATTTCTATAGCACGGGATTGGATTTGGTTTTCGAAAAAGGCAAGTTGATCTCTGCCGGAACCTGGCAGCCTGATAGCAAAAACTGGGGTGACATGGCCTTTCCAAACCAGACCTTCTTGCAGGTGCTTTTCGGTCATCGCACGCTGGATGAGCTCAAAAAATCATATTCTGATTGTGGATGGGATAAAGATGAGGCGCGTGTCCTGGTTAACACGTTGTTCCCACGCAAGCCCTCACAGTTTTTAGGAATTGTTTAAGGCAATCAGGAAATGAAAAAAGTCGACGCCTACAAACTGTACCTGGGCTTGATTTTTTTCAACTCTTTATTTTTCAGCATGATCTTCGTCGTGGCATCTTATTACGAAGCCACCGTTGCCGAATTAACCGGCCTGCAGCTTGTTCTGGTGGGGACAACACTTGAGGTGACCATCCTGCTCTTTGAAATCCCTACCGGCGTCGTGGCGGATGCTTATTCGCGGCGCCTTTCAATCATCATCGGTTATTTCATCATGGGTTTTGCCTTCATCGTTGAAGGCTCATTCCCAGCTTTTATACCAATTTTGCTGGCACAAATTCTGTGGGGTATAGGCTACACCTTCACCAGTGGCGCAACCCAGGCCTGGCTGTCGGATGAAATTGGCGAAGCAAACGCCAACCGCGCCTTTTTGCGGGCCAACCAGTTCGATCTGGCCGGAGCATTGGTTGGTATGTTGGTTGCCATTCCATTGGGTAATCTGGCTGTCAACCTGCCGATTGTAGCCGGCGGCATCGCTGTTTCGGCAATCGCAATTGCCTTGGCACTGGTCATGCCCGAGCAGGGCTTCCATCCCGTCCGGCAGGCTGATCGCAATACCTGGCAGCACATGAGTGACATTTTCAAAAATGGCCTGGGGGCTGTGCGCGCTCGCCCAACCCTGATGGCCATCCTGGGTGTCGGGCTGATCTATGGGCTATATTCTGAAGGCTGGGATCGTTTGTGGGTCAAATATCTGGTAGATCATTTCAATTTGCCGAGCATCTTTGGAATGAACGACGTTGCTTTTTTGGGACTACTGCGCGCGGGCGGAATGATTTTTTCCATCCTGATGACAAGAGCTATCGAAAAACGCCTGGATATCAACCACGCACCGGCCATTGCGCGAGCCATGATGGGCTTTACCGCTTTGCTGGCAATTGCCATCTTTACTTTCGCTTTTTCACCAGCACTGGCAGTCAGCATAACAGCAGTCTGGCTTGTGAGCATTACACGCAGCGTGATGGGACCTCTTTACGATGCCTGGGTTAATCAGCGCCTGGATTCGGAAACACGCGCAACAGTCATTTCAATGTCTGGCCAGGTGGACGCAATTGGACAGATCGCCAGCGGTCCGCTGGCTGGATTGGTCAGCCTTTGGTCAGTGAAAGCAGCCATCACCTTTGCCAGTTTGCTGGTTACCCCGGCGCTACCCTTGATTGCGCGAGTCAACCAATTACACGTAGATGAAAAAAACATTGGCGAACAGTAGCTGGTGTATTGTCACCGTCTTTCTCCATTTGTGAGTGTAGTGGGATTATGAAATCGCAGTATAGTTATTTTACGTTTTCTTGTTTGATAAGGAGAAGTAAGATATGGATACCGTAACGATTTCATCTAAATATCCAATGGTCATACCACGCGCAATCCGTGAAAAATGGAATGTAAAGCCGGGGCAAAAGGTGCGTTTAATTATCATTGGCAACCGCCTGGAAGTGGTTCCTGTGCGCGATATCAAGGAAGCCCGCGGGTTTTTGAAGGGTATGAGCAGTGATATAGAACGCGATGAAGAGGACCGCGTATGAACGTGGTCGATTCTTCCGGTTGGTTGGAATATTTTAATGACAGGGATAATGCGGGATTTTTTGTAACCGCGATTGAGGCTGTTGATGAATTAATTATTCCCAGCATCAGCCTGTTTGAAGTTTTCAAGCGGATACTTATTGAGAGAAATCGGGATGATGCGCTTGAGGCGATTGCTCTGATGAAAGCGGGGGACGTAGTCGACCTGGATGATAACCTGGCTCTGGTTGCAGCCGAGCTCTCATTCGAATTGAAACTGCCTATGGTAGACAGCATTATCCTGGCCACCGCCCGTGCGTATACGGCAACACTTTGGACCCAGGAGGCACATTTTAAAGATATTGATGGGGTGCGTTATATTGAAAAAAAGACGTAAGGTTAAAAATGAAAAAGCCATCGGTGAACAATAGCCGGTGTGACCTTCATCCCTTATTTGAGCGGAATCCGTTTCTCGAGGGCTGCGCGAAGTTTGTCCATGAGTGGCTTATGTTTCTGCGGATCGAAGTGTGGCGCCTGAGACCAGTCATAGAACCAAACCGGCCCCCGGCGTAATTCTTCGGGTTCAGCTGCATAACGCGGGATAATATGGGCGTGTAAAGCCTTTTCGCTGTTACCGAGAATTTCATAATTGATACGCTCTGCCCCGGTCACTTCAAGCAAAGCATCTCCAATGATGGACATATCCAGCAGGAATTTTTCACGCTCAGCCTGCGACAAAGCGTTCAAATCCGCTGGAACGGGATCTGGCAACAACAAACAGTAGCCATTAAGCATTTGCACATCGCCAAACACAGCCCAGCCCGAATCCATTTTGCAGAGAACGGTGGGGTTTTCACCATGACGAGCAGATTCGACACGTTTATGGATGATGGTGGTCATTGAAGATTATCCTAACTTGGGAATAAAAAAGGGGCTGGCGATAATTACAAAGGACACCTGTGGGTGGAAATGAACCACGTCAGCTATCCAGTAAAGTTGACCTGAGTCAAATCCATAGGATGAATACAGGTCGATTTTTTTTGCCAAAAATCATTTCTTATACTACAATAAAATTACCATGCAAATGGTAAAAATGCAATTGGTATCCCCTTAATTTGTCCAGGGTTAAACACCTTTTTCAATCCATCCACTCACCGTAAGGCTTGCGCCTTGCGGACGGAAATTCTTACCCAGGAGAAATCCATGAACCCGGTCATAGGCGCAGACATCAGTTTTTACCAAAATAGTCTTGAAACACCCAAGGCCATCGATTTCACAAAAATGCGGAACCTGGCTGAGTTTGTCATCATTCGCGCCGGGCAGAATCTGTGGATTGACCGGGATCTAAAAATAAACTGGCGCGATGCTAAAGCAGCGGGAATTCCGCGGGGTTCGTATTGGTTTTACGATAGTCGCGCCGATCCGAAAAAACAGGCTACTTTGTGGGTCCAAGCCCTCGGCGGCGACCTGGGCGAATTGCCGATGTTCCTCGATCTCGAAGAAGCCTATCATGGCAAAAACACTGGTTGGAATAGCTGGTATATTTTTCTCGAACAACTAAAAACCCTGGTTGGCAAGAAAGAAATCGGTATCTATACCGGTCAATACTACTTCAAAGAAAACGCGCCGAAACACGACTCGCAACATAAAAACCTGGAGTATTTCCATCAATATCCTTTATGGATCGCAAATTATAATAATACAAAACCCTCTATTCCTCTTCCTTGGGATGAAAACGAGTGGTTACTCTGGCAATATACCCCCAAGGGCGATGGTGAGGCCTATGGCGTGGAGAGTAAAGAAATCGATCTCAATTACTTCAATGGGGACACTACTGCATTCCGCGCTAGATTTAATCTACCCGCGCTTCCGCCAACACCACCTACGCCCACACCGCCTGCACCCACATCGCCTCCGCCCACACCACCACCACCAGCTACTACGCTCAAGCAAATATTAGCTCGAGGTGTTACCTATGTTCGCGATGTTCGCCTGTCGCCTCGCAAATTAATGGTCCATATTCTTGCAGTCGATTTGGATGTGAGCAAAGCCCAATTCTTGGTTACGCCAACCAAACCCGATACGGCGCCCTATCTTTGCGCCCAGACGACCTCTCAGTTTGTAAAGGAGTTCGGCGTACAATTTGCCATCAATGGTGATGGCTGGACCAATCCCCAGGTAACGAAAAATGTTTGTGCACCTGACAGGCCCCTGGTTAAAGTTAACGGTTTTGCCGCTTCAGGCGGTACCATCTATTCCAATGCAAAAGCAGAAACGACCTTTTATGTCGATCTAAAAAACCGAGTAACTATTAATATCCGACCAGGCAATCTGCTGCACGCTATTTCCGGTGACCAAATGCTGGTGGTAAACGGCAAACCTGCTCAAAACCTGGACGTTAGCCTGCTCAGCCCACGCACAGCACTTGGTATAAGTTCTAATGCGCGCAGGCTTATCCTGATCGTCGTGGATGGCAGCCAACCAGAATACAGCGAAGGTGTCAATTTCGTTGAACTAGCCAACTTGCTGATCCAATACGGAGCCTATACCGCCATGAATTTGAACGGGGGCAGTTCTTCAACAATGGTTGTCATGGGCGCCGATAAACTGCCACACGCCTTAAACTCGCCGATTGACGGGAAGGTGCAGGGCCAGGAACGTTATGTAGCCAACCACCTGGGCCTTTTCGTCCGCTAGGTCTGGGGTTACAACCATCCTGATTTTGCCAAGCAAGCGAACCAAGATCGATGGTTTGCCCCACAAGTCCCCAAAGGATATTACGATTCTTATGGGGACACCCTGGGATCAGCTGCAGCCATGATGTTATAACCACTGTCCACGTATAGCACTTCGCCGGTGACGTGCGCAGCCATGTCAGAGCACAGATAGAGCGCAGCATTACCGCAGTCGGCAGGGGTTACATTTTCACGCATGGGAGCCATATCGGCAAAGTTCTTGTACATATCGCGGAAACCGCTGACACCCATCGCCGCCAGGGTGCGAATGGGGCCAGCCGAAATAGCATTCACGCGGATGCCCTGTGGGCCAAAGTCGGAGGCCAGATAACGGGTAGAGGCTTCCAAGGCAGCCTTGGCCACGCCCATCATGTTGTAGTTCGGAGCGACCTTGACTGCGCCGTAATAGGTCAGGGTGAGCAGCGCGCCGCCCTTGCGCAGGATGGGTTGAAAAGCGCGCGCCAACCCTACAAAAGAATAGACGCTGATATCCATGGCCAGATGGAACCCGGCGCGGCTGGTGTTATAGAAATTACCGTTTAGTTCATCCTTGTTTGCAAAACCGATCGAGTGGACAAGGATATCTATCTGCCCAAAGCGCTGCGCGGCCTTCTCAGCCACATTCGCAATCTGCTCATCGGAAGCCACATCACATTGCTCGACAAAATCCACGCCTAACTGCGCGGCCAACGGCTTGACACGCTTTTCCAGTGTCTCGCCAGCATAGCTAAAGCCCAACTGTGCGCCTTCACGCGCATAGGCCTGGGCAATGCCCCAGGCAATCGATTTGTCGTTAGCAAGACCAAAAATTAAAGCATTCTTTCCCGTTAAAAGACCCATTGTTCCTCCAGGTTTGGTTATCCGGTCACCAGAAAACGCCACGGCATCGATTTCCATGGCTCTGGTACACTGTATAAACCCACCCGCGGCCCAATCGTCACGTTTGCATCAGGAATCACAACCCCAGGCTCGATCCACAACTCAGAAGTGGTGCTGGTCAGGTCTGAATTGTTTTGAGAGCCATCGATCCCAAAAGCCAGAGTCAATTTGGCCGGACCGTTCGTCCAGGCAGCGCTTTTAACTTTTGGCCGGCGGGTTTTGACCACATCAAGCCCGGTGTCCACTTGAACTGCACGGATTAACACCGCTGCGGGAACGCCTTCAGGCTGAGTCACAACGTTGAACATCCAATGCATGCCATAGGTGAAATAAACGTACGCCCTCCCCGGCGAGCCATACATAACCAGCGTGCGCGGCGTCCTGCCCGCCCTGGCGTGGCAGGCCAGATCAGTCTCGCCGATATACGCTTCCGTTTCGGTGATAATTCCTGAAAGCCGCTCTCCCTGTAAAATCCGCACAAGTCGCGCGCCGAGCAGTTGGCGGGCGACCATCAAGGTGGGCTGGGCATAAAATTCTTGCGGAAGAAGCATTCGAGCAAGGTCTCAGCCGGTTTTCGGATGCCAATGGGTGCGATCTCCGATCACGTCCACACGCCAGCGGTGCACCTCAGGAAAGTAGCGAAAGGAAGCAAATGCGGTGTTCTCCAACCCAAAACGCGCCCCCTGGAAGTTCGGCTGGGGAGCAATTCCAAGAATGGCATAAAGGGTCATATTCAATATTGCGCCATGCGTGACGACCAGGTACCTGGCCGGGGGGCACTGCAAAAGCTTATGCAGAGCCTGCCCGGCGCGCAGGTACAAAGCCCAATCACTTTCACCGCTTTTATGAACTGCTTCGTAGGTGTTGACAAATCCTGGATCCTTGAATTGCGTTTGGACATCTTCCATCGTCATCCCACTGCGCTGGCCCATATCGCGCTCGACCCACAGCGGCTCCAATTCAAAAGATGGAATCTTCAATGCAGATGCCAGTATCCGGGCTGTTTCACTCGCCCGAATCAAAGGGCTGGTGATCGCCGTATCAAAGCTCAACCCTTCGGCCTGCCAACGGTCTGCCAATGCGCGGGCCTGGGCACGGCCAATTTCCGAAAGCGGATAATCTCGCAATCCCTGCAGACGGTTTTCGGCATTCCCGATCGATTCGCCATGGCGAACAAAGATAATATGGAAAGCCGGGGATTGTACTGCGGTCATGTTTACTGGCTCCCTCGCGCCCAAACGCGCACAATCATTCCGTCCGAAATTTTCTCGACCACTTCCATATCCGCCACCAGGTTAAGATCTCGCAGTGGCATGAATAATTCGAATGGATCGGGTTCAAACCAGATGTAATAACCAGGTTTGTCATACGGCCAACCAGCAAAGGTATTCTTAATTTCGTCCTTGGTGCGCGGAGTATCCTGGGAAGGCGGCGTGAAGATTATCTGGCGGGTGTAGAACCACACAGCCGGGGGAATATTACTGTAAAGACGAGCCTGCGGTTCTTTTTGGAGAAGGGCATTTACCCTTGCTAGCAGTTCAGATTCTCGAAAAGCACGGGTATTATACTGGTTGTAACCGTGTTCGCCATCCACAAAACTGGCCTGCAAGTATTTATAGTCTTTGGAAAGCGGGTAAAACAACCAGAGTGAAAACAGAACAATAAGCGCAACCTGGAGAACCCTCGCGCGCAAGGGAATATGTGGCACAACCAGCCGGTCAAAACTAATGAAGATAAGCACCAAAATGGGAACCATTATGATCACGAAATAACGGTCCGAAAAAAGGGCTTTATGGTCGCTGGTCTGGATATTGAGAATTGATGAAATAAAATAGACGCCGGAAAAGATCAACATGGACGCCAGGGATGGTCGCAAGAATTCCCTGGCCCAATCTTGCCAATTTTTCAGTTTATTTATTACAAGAAGGAGAATTAAGATAGAAACCAGGACAACGACTGGTGCGAAATACTCCATATTCAAGATCGGGCGGTATGGAATAAACCAGTACATGGTCTTACGCAAGAATTGTAATAAATTTACAAGTGGGTCAGCTCCATATGAATTATCAGTACCCCACCAGGTCCCATAAGGCAGGAAATTATGCAAATAGATCCACAAAGCTGTTGGCATTAGACTGATGACACCAAAGAAACCTGCCCTGGGCAGGCTGCTTAAGATTTTGCGGCCATGGGCATAAAAAATGACCAGGCAGCCAGCAACAACTTGCGCGAAACCCGAGAAACGTAGCAAAGGCGCCAGAATCGCCACAGCAAGCATGACCAGCCAAGGCTGCCAGGCAGGCTTCTGGATGTATTTTTCTCCGGCGAGGAAAAATAATAAGGTAAAGGTCAGGAAAAGCGGATCAGAAAGAATGCTGGCATGCATGGCTAGCGCTGAAGACGAAAGAAAAATTATCAGTGTGGAGAAATAAAAGTACACCAAGCGCGCCTGAAAGATCCTCTTCAAGAATAAGCCGCTCAGGAATATATTCAGCCCCCAAAGCAGTATGTTAATAAACCAGCCAGAAACAAAAACATCCACCTGAAAGAGCCAGGCCAGCCCTGCGATCAGGATGGGCAACAGGGGTGGGAACAGGATCAGAGGCGCCCCTGCAAAATCAATAAATCCGCGGCCTTTGAGCAAATTCTCGGCCACCGAAATATAGTGCATCGAATCTCCTGCCAGCCCAGCGCCATATTTAGACGTCGCCAGCGAAACAAGCACAATACCCGCCAAAGATAAGGCTCCGAGAAAAAATAATGCGGCATTTCTGGAGATGACTTTCAGCATACGGTTACTAAATGAGGGAACATGATCGGGATGTGCGGTAACGTTCATGCGTCTGGTTTGCGTTCCTTTTTAAGCAAATAAACCGGGCGACCCTTCACCTGTTGGAAGATGTAGCCGACATAGACACCGATAAAACCGAGCAGGATCATGATAATTCCGCTGGCGATGAGCATGACGGCCATTAATGAACTCCAGCCAGGCACGATGCGGGCATCTTGACCGGTGAACCACAGCAAAAGGACATAAACAATTTGAGCTATAGCCAGGATAAGAAATACACCGCCCACGCTGAGCCCAATATAGAGAGGCATCAGAGAAAAGGAAAAAACAGCATCCGAGGCCAGACGTAGCATTTTTCCGAGTGAATACTTGGATTGACCGGCCATTCGCTGCGGCTCGTGATAGGGCAGAATGAGGCTTTTGTAGCCCATCCAGGCAATCATACCGCGTAAAAAGCGATGGTATTCGGGCATGGATTTGAGCGCATCCAATGCCTGGCGTGAAAGAGCGCGAAAATCCGCCGCGCCCGGCTGGACACGAGTACCGCTGATGCGATTGAGCAGCGCATAAAAAAAGCTTGAAGTGATTTTTTTAAACGACAACGGAGTATCCGCTTCAATACGCTGCGCCTGAACAATATCGTAACCCTGTTCGATCAAGCCAATCATCTCGCCCAGCAGTTCGGGCGGATGCTGGCCATCCCCGTCCATCGAGATGATCACATCGCCGTCTGCATGCTCAAGACCGGCGGTCAGGGCAGCCTGATGGCCAAAGTTGCGGCTGAGAACTAAAGGCTGAAAACGTCCATCCTGCTCAGCAATGACACCCAGAATCCGATCTGTGCCGTCACTGGAACCGTCATCCACATAATACACCGAGAAATCATATGGCAGGGAGTTAATAGCGGCCAAAATTTTGAGGTGGGTTTGCTCAATCACCCCGGCTTCGTTAAATACCGGGATGACAAGCGAGACTTTTATTTTTTTAGGCATCATGGCACCAGGCAGCTCTGCAGTTCGGTCTTTATCTTAGATACAGTATCGATAGCAACACTAGCTTTTTCAAGCAGATTTTAGAGTCTCATTCTCAAGCAGATTCAGGGTACCCATAATGCCGGCGCTACCCGCGATAAGAAGATAATCCATTAGAAATCAAACTCCAGAATGGCTTGAATAACGCGCTCCTGGTCGGCATTCGATAAAATATTATGGAAGGGCAGCCGCACAAGCTGGTCACTGATCCGCTCAGTCACAGGGCAGTCACCAGGCTCGCCGCCAAATCCACGACCCATATCCGAAAGATGGAGAGGCAAATAATGGAAGACCGCCTGAATGCTGCGTTCGCGCAGGTGGGCGATCAGTCCCTGGCGCAGCTCCAGGGTAGGTAAAAGCATATAGAACATATGAAATGCCTGGTCAACATGATCCGGCACAACAGGCATTTGGATTTCGTGAGCATAAGCCCAATCATGCAGCATGGCGTTATAACGTTCCCAGAGGTTTTTCCGGTGAGATTGAATTTTCTCGCGCTGCTCAAGTTGTCCAAAAAGATAAGCTGCCAGGATGTCAGAAGGTAAATAGGAAGAGCCAATATCGACCCAGGTATATTTATCAACCTGCCCGCGGAAAAAACGGCTGCGGTTCGTACCCTTCTCACGAATGATCTCAGCGCGCTCGATATATTTAGGCTCATTAATCAACAGCGCGCCACCTTCGCCGCTGGAAAAATTCTTTGTCTCATGGAACGATTGCGAAGCCATCACGCCAAACGAACCAAGATTTTTATCCTTATACTTACCAAACAAGCCATGCGCGTTGTCTTCCACCACCGGAACATTGTGGCGGTGAGCAATATCCAGAATGGAATCCATCTCACAGCCAACACCAGCATAATGCACGGGCACGATAGCCCTGGTTTTGGGCGAAATAAGTTCTTCCAACCTGGTCTCATCCAGGTTGAGCGTATCAGGACGAACATCAATAAAGACCGGTTTTGCGCCGCGCAGGACAAATGCGTTAACGGTAGAGACAAAGGTGAAATCAGGAATGATGACTTCGTCGCCAGGCTGAATTCCCAGCAAAATGGCCGACATTTCGAGCGCGTGTGTGCAGGATGTAGTTAACAGCGCACGGGGGATGTCCAATTCTTGTTCCAAATATGCATGCACCTTCTTGGTGTAGACCCCATCCCCTGAGATCTTTCCGGCAGCAACAGCCTCCGCCATGTAATGCATCTCATTACCAACGATCACCGGACGGTTAAAATCAATGAAGTTAGTTTTATTTTCACTCATAGTCCATCTATCTTTTGACAAAATAATTGGAAGCGTCTGGCCCGGTCATAAACAACAGGTCAAGAATGGATACCTGTGGTTCGTAGGGTGGATGCAACTGAGGATACTCAGGGTAATCATACTCCATGTATTCCAGTGTAATTCCGGCGGAATCGAATTGATCCCGCTCAATATAATCACGCGCCGACGGTCCGCTGATGTAATGGCTTGCCCCGACCAGTCTCAATATTTGGATCAAGCGTTCGGTCTTCTGACCATCGATACCGGCCAGGCTGGATGAACGCACAAATCTGGTCCGGGAAATACCCAACTCGTCCGCCAAGGCCACGATCAAATCGATTGTAAAATCCGCCAGGAAGACATCCTGGCGCAGGAAAAATGGTTCGATAAAAGAAATAACATGTTGAAAAAAAGGCGCCTTGGCATAGGCAATATTCAAGGTTTTCCAATGGCTTTTGGCCCAGGGTTTGGACCAGTCAATTTTAACATCCTTGATGGAAATTCCCTGGGTCACCCCGGCGCTGTGCACAGGGATGCTAAGCCATTGTTTACCCTGGGTCGTCTTGATTTGGTTGCGGTTACGCCAGCCGTGCTTGTCATACTGCACATCATCATAAAAAATGAAGAGATCAGCCTTGGAAATCAGGTCAAAATAACCACGCCAGGGAATATAAGAAGGCTGTAAAATGACAACATTCATTCGAGATCCAAGTTCCTGGTTGTTTTCAAAACCTGGTAGGTTGGCCGTCCAAATGAGCGATCAAAGATGCGCGCCAGATATTCGCCAATGATGCCCAGAGCAAACAGCTGCACACCGCTAAAGATGATGACAGTAGACGCCAGGAAAGAAAAACCCGGGATGGAACCGAGCGCGAAATACGTAACCACCAGGTATATCAACATAAACAAGCCCAACAGCGTAAACATAAAACCGAGAATACTGGCAAAACGCAGCGGCACGGTAGTGTAGCCTGTTAAAAGCGTGAGAGACATTTTCACGAGCTTGACCAGGTTGTAATTGGAAACTCCCACGGTGCGCGGCGATTCTTCCACCGGCACAGTGCCGAAGCGACTTGTGCCCCAGGTCAACAACACATCCAGCAGTAAATCTGGACCGCGATAATTCTCAAAAGCCTTACGAATGTGGGCTCGGAAGACGCGGTAAGAACTGATATCGCGAATGGTTTTGTTGCCCATCACGTAGCCAACCATGGTTTTTGTAATCGTAGATGTTACATTGCGCCACCAACTGTGAGGCAGTTTTTTGGGCACTCCAAAAACTACATCGTAGCCTTCTGCGAGTTTGGCTAGCATCACGGGAATTTCTTCCGGAGGGTGTTGCAAGTCATCGTCCAGGGTGAAAATAATTTCATAGCGGGCGGCCATCACACCACAGAGCAGCGCATTGTGCTGGCCATAGTTGCGCATCAGGTCAATGCCACGCACCCAGGGGTAAGACAAGGAGAGCTGTTCAATCAATTGCCAGCTTTCATCCGGGCTGCCATCGCAAACAAGCACAGCCTCGTATGAATCAGAAATGCCTGGGAGCACTTTCCCCAGTCGTTCGACCAATTCACTTATGGTATGCTGCCCATTGTAGACAGGGACGACAATCGAAATATTCATTTCACCACCAAGATTTGATGTACAGGGTTAGATTTTACCACTGCAAAATCATCCAATCAGCTCATTTGGTACTTAGCTTTTGAACACGCGGGGGCATGCACAGCGCTAAATAAAAGAACGGGTCTTGCAAGTCGCTTGACTTGTAAGACCCGTTGACTCTTTCTCTTTGGATCATAGGCAAGGTCACATCAAGCCAATTCGACACCGTGCCTGTCTTTCAATAAATCCAGAGTCCGGCCTACCTCGATTTTTTTCTGCTCATCTGTCCAACTCAGAAGGTCTCCCATGATGCTGGCGAGTTCTTCCACCATGGGACGGGTAACCTCGCCCAACCAGGCCAGGGTTGAGCGCCGCAAGAGAATGTCATCCACATGAACAACTTTTTCGCGCTCCACCAGGAATTCCACTTCCCGGCGGGTCCAATCTGGCGCAGAGCTAAGCGGCGCATCTTTGGCGGCCTGGATAAAGCGAGCAATCTCTAACGCGCGCGTGCCATAGCGTTCGAACAGTTTTTTGGGCTGGAGTTCACCCAGGCCAGTTTCTACAGCCACTTTTTTAATGAACTCGATCTGTGCCAGGCCAACGCGAGGGTAACCTTTGCCACCGCCTATCTGAATATCTTTGGTCTCGGCCGTGCGGGTTTTTCCCAACAGGGCCAGCGTTTTATCGGTTACCTGCTCGCTAAAAGCGCGGAAACTTGTCCACTTACCACCCACCAGCGAATAGACGGGGATGTCTCCAAATTTATCTTCCATAATACTGTGGTCACGGGTGATCTGACCTGTAGTCTTAGCCTGCATATATTCCAACGGGCGAACACCTGAAAATTGGAAGACAATATGTTCGCGGGTGACTTTGATCGCCGGGAAGACGCGGGATACCAGGTTAATAAAGTAGTCAATTTCGTCCTGAGTGCAGCGCACTACATCAGGATCCTGAATAGGAATATCGCTCGTGCCTATGATGACCTTGTCATAAAAGGGGAAGATCAAGACGATGCGACCATCCTTGTTTTCAAAGAAAAACTCATTCTCACCAATGGCCGCGCGCAGCTCGGGATGGCGCAGAACAAGATGCGAACCCTTGGTACCACCAATGTAATGGTGAGTAAGACCCAGGGCGGCATTGGCAAGATCGATCCACGGCCCGGCAGCGTTGATGATCAACTTCGGGTGCAGGTCAAAGGTTGCGCCAGTCAATTCATCCTTCAGGGTGACATTGCCGGCATTTTCGCCAGCCAGGCTGACGTAGTTCAACGCCCTGGCATGCGAGCCTTCGGCTTCACCATCCAAGGCCAACTCAACTGTGAAACGCTCAGGGGAAAGTATCTGACCGTCATAATAAGTGGCTGTGTACTTGATATCTGGCGATAGCTTGGGGTATTTCTCGAGCGATTTCGCGCGGCCTTCAAACTTGTGTGGCGGAACGGTACCCTGGGAACGGGTAAACGAATCATAGAAAATCAGGCCGATCTTGATCACCAGCGCCCCTCGCTCAGCAGGCTTATCGAGCAGGTTAAGGAATTTGAACGGCGCATTCAACAGACCGGAAAACAATTTGAACATGGGCACCACGGTCGGCAGCGGTCTAACCACATGTGGCGCATTTTCGATCATGCGGTTTCGTTCCTGGACCGACTCGCGCACCAGACGGAATTCGCCGTTTTCCAGGTAACGAATGCCCCCATGCGCCATGTGTGAAGAAGCCGCGCTTGCGCCCGAGCAAAAATCGCTACGATCAATCAGTAAAACATCCACGCCGTTGAGAGCCAGGTCGCGGAAGGTGCCGACGCCATTAATGCCCGCGCCGACAATAAGTACATCTGGGGATTTAGTCTTGAGACTGGAAAGTATTTCTGAGCGGTTCATATTTTCACCTTTGAGGTGCAGAGTGTTTGTGAATTTTGTAACTATATTTTACGCCCAAAACCACCTCCTGGGGGAAAATCAAAAAACGGGATCAATTTATTCTCGCTCACAGGCAGACTACCCTTTTGCCAGGTTTAGAAAGACATCCTCCAGCGTTGGCTCTCCTTTTTGGATGGAAGTGATCTTGACACAGGCCTGCGCAAACATCTCTTTGAGGTCACCCTCACCCAAATTATGCTCGACGATCACCCGCAAGTGATCCCCTGCCAGGCTAAACCGCAGCACCCCTTTGGCAGTTGACAAGGCATTGAGCCCTTCGAGCAGGCCACCGGTATAAACCTCCCATACATCACCCAGAACAAATTTTTCTTTTAAAGCCAGCGGGGTATCCATTGCCAATAATTTCCCGTCGCGCATGATTCCCACTCGCCCACAGTATTCGGCCTCATCCATGTAGTGCGTTGTCACCAAGATGGTGACACCTTCAGCCGCAAGATCATAGATCAAATCCCAGAAAGCGCGCCGGGCGGTTGGATCAACGCCACTGGTAGGTTCATCCAAAAACAACAGCCTTGGACTGTGAACGATGGCGATCCCCAGGGCAAGACGCTGCCTCCAACCGGCAGATAGGTCACTGGTCAGGGTTTTTTCGTGGCCATCCAAGCCAACATGTTTGATCGTCTCCATGATCTGCGTTGGATCGGTAATACCATACACCCCACCATAAAACTGGAGATTCTCCCAAACGGTCAAATCGTCATAAATGGCAAACTTTTGGGACATATACCCGACCCGCTTGCGGACTTCTTCGGTCTGTTTAAAAGAATCGAACCCAAGCACGGTGGCACTGCCTAGCGTGGGAGCGAGCAGACCGAGCAGCATGCGGATGGTAGTGGTTTTACCCGAACCATTCGAGCCGAGATAGCCGACAATTTCGCCCTCGCCGACTTCAAACGAGACATGATCCACGGCCACAAAATCGCCAAAGCGGCGGGTAAGATTTTCAACACAAATCACAGGGAGGGGCATAACAATCTCCACAAACAATGGTAATCATCGGTTCTCCGTTGGGGACATATGATCACATCTGCGAGGCACTCATTCTTTCCGAGAAATGAAAGGCGCACGATCACTCGGCAAAACTGATCCTACGGTTCATCGTCCGCTAAAGCCATGAAAACGTCTTCCAAAGAGGGTGGAACCAGACGCGCATCGACAAACGTGCCGCCACCCGCAGGAATGGATTTTTCTAAATTCTGGATGACGTTCCCGGCCCGTTTATCCTTAACGCGCAGATACAGGCGATCACCAAAGGCCCGGACATCCTCCACGTCCGGATCCTGGGCGGTAATTTTTTTTAGCAAAGGTAGCGGCGCGCCACGCAGTTCAACAATCCTCTCAGACAGCAGCGAACGCAGTTGACCCGGTGTACCTTCGGCAATTAGGGTGCCTTTCTTCATAAAACCAACCCGTTGACAACGAGCGGCTTCATCCATATAAGGCGTGGAAATGATCACCGCCACGTCGCCCTGCCCTTGACTGGTGGAAACCAGGCGGATCAACAGTTGCCAGAAGTCCTGGCGCGTGACCGGGTCGACACCCGTGGTCGGTTCATCGAGCAGTAACACTTTGGGGCGGGTAACCAGCGCTGAGGCCAGACCGAGTTTTTGTTTCATCCCGCCCGAAAGCTGCCCGGCAAAGCGGTCTTTGAAAGCGGCAAGGCCGACAAATTCGAGAATCTCGATTGAACGCGGATACCACTCATTGGTTTTCAGCCCACGCACCTCGGCAAAAAAACGAATGTTCTCAAGAACGGTCATATCCTCGTACATCGAAAATCGCTGAGAAAGGTACCCGAGTTGCGCCCGCGCCTGTTCCGTCTGCTTCTGAATGTCAAAGCCGCTAATGGAGGCACTGCCCACGCTGGGAGTCAGCGCGCCAACCAGCAAACGCATCGCAGTGGTTTTACCCGCTCCATCCGCGCCAACCAGCCCATATATTTCTCCGGGATCTACAAAAAAACTCAGGTCATCCACTGCAACCAGTGAACCAAAAGCCTTTTTTAAATGTGAAGCCTCAATCAATGCCATAATTTTTCTCACAGGCGCCCATCATTCTGGCGCAAGAATCCGGAGGGATGATCACCGTTGCATCCGAAGCAGCCTTTTGATCAAATTCCACAAGGCAGCCATGTTTGTACAGAGCATGCATTTTATTTAAAGTCAACATCTGCTGGCATGCCGGCTTTCAACTTGCCAGCCGTGTCATCAACGCGAAGTTTGATCGCAAAGACAGTGGTTTTGCGTCCGTCGGTCGTCTGGACGTTGCGCGGGGTGAATTCAGCCTGGGACGAGATATTAATCACGCTGGCGGTAAAGGTCTCGCCAAGGAAGGAATCGACCGACACAGTGGCGACCTGCCCGAGGCTAATTTCACCGTAGCGATCTTCGGGGATGTAAACAGTTATCGTCAGGTCGGCAAGGCGGCCGAGGGTAAACAAGATCGAGCCAGGATTAACAACTTCGCCAGGCTCAACATTTCTTGAAAAAATGATACCATCCGCTGGGGCGCTGATGGTCAGCTTTGCCATTTGAGCCTCGATCAATGCGAGATTGGCTTCTGCCTGTTTGACAGCGATCTGGGCCTGGGTAGCGGCATATTTCGCCTGTTCAGCGGCTTTCGCCGCCGCGGTGACAGTCTGCGATTCAGGGCCGGTCTGGAGCACGCGCACATAGTCTAGCGCGGTGTAATAGCGTTCGTCGGCAATACTGACCTGCGCGCGTGCTTTCAGAATGTCTTCGGCACTATCTGTGGAAACTGCATCCTGATAGGCATCCTGGGCATCTTCCAGGTTCGATTTTTCATCGTCAAAAATTTCCTGGGCTTCGTAACGCAAATCCTTGTTGACGTTGCTAATGGTCGTCACCCACTTCGATTGGATACCCTTCGTATCTAAATATGCATCGCGCTGCAGCAAGATCAGTTGCCGGCGAGTCAATTCATCAATATCCTTGCCACTCAAGATACGGTCATTCAAGTTTTTCGCCACCTGATATTTTGCCTGGGCGGCAGCCAGGTCTATCTCGGCTTTGACAAAATCAGCGCCGCCGGAGGTTTGCATCTCAAGCACAAGCTTTTCCCGAAATTTGGTCAAATCAGCCTGGGCTGATGCCGCTGCCGATTGAGCGGCGGTGATCTGCTCTTGTTGGCTGTAATACCACAACGGAAGGGTGAACTCTCCTGATTGGGTTTTATACCAGTCGGTAGTCCGGTTAGACCTATCCTGAACCATAGCAGCGCTGAAGATCAGATCATATTGCGCCTGGGCGGCAGCCACAGCGCCTTGAGCAGTGGCTGCCGCTGATTTGGCAGTATCCAAGACGGCGGATGCGACATCTTTCTGGGCATTGAGCAAACTACCATCAAGGCGGAAGAGAACATCCCCGCTCTTGACCTCGTCCCCCTCATTGACATTCACTTCAATCACTTTGCCGGAAAGCTCAGGGGCAATTGAAATATTAATCGATTCAACGGTGCCGGAAGCGGTCAGAGCCCCTGCCTGGACCGCAGGGCGATTGGCAAAGTAAATGAAATACACACCCGCTGAAATAATCAGCAGGAAAAAGATGACGATTACAACAATAGGTGGACGATTTTTTGACATGCGAGACTCCTATAATTAATTGAGTGAGATATTGTTTAGTCGAGGCGTTTGCGAAAACGCAGCGCTGCAGCGCCCATGATGACAACGCCAAAGATAGTCAGCGCGATAACATCAGGCAGAATTGCTTCCAGCCCAACGCCTTTGATCATCAAAGCGCGGATGATCACCAGGAAATAGCGCAGCGGTATGGCATAGCTAATCCATTGCAATACAATCGGCAAAGCCTGAAGTGGGTAAATAAAGCCAGAGAGAAAAACACTCGGCAAGATTGTCATAAAAACGGTAAGCATGGCTTCCTGCTGGGTATTGGCGATTGTGGAAGCAAATAGGCCAATGCCAAGCCCAGAAAGCAGGAAAATCGCCGAAAGCAGGAAGATAAGCGTCAGCGAGCCGCGAACCGGCACACCAAACCACCAGTGCCCAACCGCAATGATTACAACGGTATCGAACAGCCCTAAAATCGTGTAAGGCAGGATTTTGCCAAGGACCAACTCCCACGAACGGATTGGTGTAACGATCAGTTGTTCAATCGTGCCGCGCTCCCGCTCACGAACCACGGCAGTAGCGGTCACAATACCCATGATAGCTGCCAGGATCAGGCCAATCAGACCGGGGATCATAAAATAGGCGCTGACCAAATCCGGGTTGTACCAGACCGTGGTGCGCACATCCACCGGTGGTTGGAGTTTAAAAATTTGACCGCTGCGGGCAGCTTTTTCAGTCAGGAGGCTGGTGGCGAAACTTTGACCAATCAATTTTGCCGCTGAAAGAGCTGTGGATGCCACTGTCGGGTCGGAACCATCGAGAATGAAAGCCACCTGCGCCGAACCAGCCTGGAGTTGCGCAGCATAATCAGGCGGGATAATCAACCCGGCCCTGGCCTGACCCGTTTCAATCAGCTTCTGAATTTCTGTCTCGGAATCGACCGAAAAAGCCACTTTGAAATAGTCGGCGGCGCGATAGGCATCCAGCAAGGCGCGCGCCTCCGGGCTATGGCTCTGGTCATAAACAACCAGAGGCACGTTGCGCACATCATTGGTGGCAGCGTATCCCAACAAGAATAACTGAATCAAGGGCATCAGTAGAATCAACACCAACGTACGCTTATCGCGAAAGAGCTGGATGAATTCCTTGCGAATGATCGAGAAAAGGCGAGAGTTCATAGATTCTCCAGATGATGAATAATAAAGACAGAATATTGAAAGATGAAAGAAAACATCAAGGTTTCTTCCGCCTTCAACCTTCCACTCGCTGATGTTCCAAAATTCCGTGCAAATAAATTTCCAGGAAATCATCCAAAGTGACCTCACGCAGACCAGATGGTATGGATGTATTAGAAATCAGGAGTTCGGTTAAATAAAAGGCAATAAAATTCCCCATTAAAATACGAATTAATTTAAGCGAGGAGAGGTTGTCGCGCACGCCACTATCTGGTGTGGAAAAGCGCTGGATCAGAGGCAGGGCTATTGGAAAAATTAATTCGAGCAGTTTTGGAAAATGCTTTCCGTTGAACTCAACGATTTCAATAAATATCAACTTGATAAAATTTGGATCCCGCCCTAATTCTTCCTGCATAAGGCGCACCGCATTGCGGATAAATTCTTCGATGGTCTTCCCTGGCGCGCGTTCAAGCAAAGGGAAAATGCGAATATAGGGGTGTTTATTAATAATCAGCGCCTGGTAAATCTCATCTTTGCTCGAGAAATGATTATAAATACCACCCAGCGCCAGCCCGGCGCGCTCGGCAATCTGGCGCATGGAAGTAGCCGAAAAACCATTTTCCAGAAACAGACTGTAGGCCGCGTCCATCACCGCTTGCCGCGTGCGCTCGCCTTTGGTTAACCCGTCGTAATAAGTCATCATTTCTCCATTGAATAAAAGCGAACGTTCGTTCTTATTTTACGTATCTTCACCAGTTTGTCAAGGAAATAAACACATACTCGGGGAAATTTCGGGAAGGAAGCGCCCGCGAACATTTGGTACAATCACCCTATGCTTTCATTGTCTCAACAACTTCGCAAACATCTCAAATTCAATATAGCCGTCAGCATGGCTGACGCGGCCTTTTTTGGTATTGGCTGGGGTTTCGGTTCATTTAGCACAGTCATCCCGCTCTTTTTCGCCCAGATGACCAACTCGGCCATCTTGATCGGCCTTATCCCCGCCATCCACGCCGTAGGCTGGCAAATCCCGCAATTATTTACTGCCCAATGGGTCTCCCGCATGCGTACTTACAAACCAGCGGTCTTGCTGATGACCATCCAAGAACGGGTTCCCTATCTCGGGCTGGTATTGGCTGCCTGGGTACTGCCCATTTATGGAATAAAAGTCGCGCTGCCCCTGGCCTTTTTTATGCTCATCTGGCAAGGACTCGGAGCTGGCTTAACCGCCAACCCCTGGCAAAGTATGATCGCCAAGATCATTCCGTCGGAATCTCGAGGCACTTTTTTTGGCGCACAGGCCGCGATGGCCAACATACTGATCAGTTTCTCAGCCATCGGCGCGGGTTATTTGCTGGATATTCTCAACAGTCCCTTAGATTTTATGTTGTGCTTCCTTTTTACGAGCATAGCCATGGGTCTCTCGTATTTTTTTCTTTACCTGACGCGCGAACCCGAAGACACTGAAAAAGAACTGCCTGCTGAAAACCATCAATTCTGGGAGAGCGCGCGTTCCATTTTACGCAAGGACACGAACTTCAGCTGGTTCCTGGTCTTCCGTTTCATTTACCAGTTCGCCGCGATGGGATTTGCCTTCTACATTGTATACGGTTTGCGCGCTTTCAATATGGATGCTGTTACTGCAGGATACCTCACAGCCACGTTAACCATCTCACAAACCGTCGCAAACATCGGCATGGGCTGGTTGGGAGACCGGCTTGGGCACCGTTCCATGTTGATCGCCGGGGCGATAGCGGTGGCGTTGAGTTCTTTCGCGGCCTGGGCCGCCCCATCTATCGGGTGGCTGTACCTGGTCTTTGTGCTATCCGGCCTGGCAAACGTTTCCTTTTGGACCGTCGGAATGGCTATGACCGTCCAATTTGGCAGCGAGGCCGAGCGCCCGATCTACATTGGGTTATCGAATACGCTCATCGCCCCAGCTACCATTCTCGCCCCCATTTTGGGCGGCTGGATCGCTGACGTGGCCGGGTACCAGACCACTTTTCTACTGTCAGCAGTCGGCGGCCTGCTGACAGCTCTGGTATTGGTCTTCCTGGTGAAAAATCCTGCCATTAACAATGCATAGACATGCTAAAATAGAACACGTGTCATTTATCTGCCTTAATGATGAATAATGACATTGACTTTGTCAGACAACTTATGTATTCTTATAGTGACACCGTGATCTATGCTTTACGTTCCAGACGGATTGCATTATAGAAAGGAGTGTTCAATACTCTGAATCTGTTCTTTGACAATTTGTCCAATTCACCCATGCTGTATTTTTTTCAAGGAGAAGAAAAATATGCGTCACCTCTATAAAATTGCAATGATATTCGTCACACTCTCGATGGTCCTGAGCGCATGTGGTCCTGCCGCCACTCAAGCCCCTGCAGCCGCCACCCAGGCCCCGGCCGCTGCTGCCACTGAAGCTCCCGTCGCCACCAGCGCCCCGGCTGAATCAGGCGGAACCATGCAAATCCCTGATGTTGTCGAAGGAAAATTCAATATCGCCATGGTCCTGATTGGACCACATGACGATGGCGGCTGGTCACAGGCACACTATGAAGGCCTTCTTTACGTTGAAAAAGAAGTCCCGAATGTCCATATTTCTTACATTGAAAATGTGCCGGAAGGCGCTGATTCTGAACAGGTCTTCCGCAGCCTGGCCCGCAAGGGTTTCAAGTTGATCATCGGCACATCCTTTGGTTTTGGTGACCCGATGGAGACCGTGGCGGGTGAATACCCCGACTCCATGTTCATTCACCTGACCGGCATCAAATCCAACAATAAGAACTTTGGTAACCTGATGGGCGCGATGGAAAATATGAAGTACCTGGCCGGTATGCTGGCCGGTGCGCGCGCAAAGAAAGATGGCGTGACCAAACTCGGTTACATGGCCACCTTCCCGATTCCCGAAGAACTCCGCCTGGGTAATGCAATTGCCCTGGGAATGCGCAAAACCTGCCCGGAATGCACCATGGATGTGCGTTGGATTAACACCTGGCACGATCCGATTATCGAGAAAGAAGCCGCGGCTTCTTTGTTTGATGCGGGCGCGCAGGTCGTCTTCACAGGCGCCGATACCCCCGCCGTTGCCGATGTAGCTCAAGCAAAGGGCAAGTGGGGCGTAACCTATGACTGGTACGGCTCTTGCAAGGTAGAACGCTGTCTGACGGCACCTTACTGGGTTTGGGGACCTGAATATGCCCGCATCGCCAAGGGCATTATCGCTGGCACGTATGTCCCCGGTTGGGATTACTTCGATGCCAACACCGGCGCACTCGGCCTGTACGGCTTTATGGAAGGCCAGGAACTAACCGCCGGCATGAAAGATCTTGACCCAGCCCTGATTCAAGAAGTTCGTGACACCATCGCCAAGATGCAGAAAGGCGAATTCACTCGCTTTGATGTCTTCGCCGGTCCGATCAATGATAACAAGGGCAATGTAGTTGTGCCAGCAGGTTCAAAACTGGAACAGGTTGACCTCGACGCCTTCCCCGAATATGGCTTGCCTTGCACCGTCAAAGTTTGTATGAAGTGGTGGGCCGAAGGCATCACCGCTGAATTACCCAAATAATCGCTTTTTAATAATTATGGGGCAGGACTTAATCAGTCCTGCCCCATATCCTACTTCTTCACGCATAAATAAACAAACTTTTTGTACCAACCCTTAGCAAGATTAAAAATTGGTCAAAAATTTGCAGCGGACAGTACTAATCTGACGGTGTCAGAAATCTCTAGGCGGAAAACTTGACTGTCTGAAGAGATTGGGCCCCGAACTTATCGACAGGGAGTGCCCCCCATGGATCATCCCGAACCCCAAACCCCTACCAACATCCCACTCGTAGTAACGATGAAAGGCATTGTCAAACGCTTTCCTGGTGTTTTGGCAAACGATCATGCCGATTTTGAATTACGCCAGGGCGAGATTCACGCGCTTTTGGGAGAAAATGGTGCTGGTAAAAGCACGCTGATGAACGTCTTGGCTGGACTTTACCGCGCTGAGGCTGGGACTATTTCAGTTAATAATCGACAAGTTGAATTTAACTCTCCTAAAGATGCGATCAAAGCCGGGATTGGTATGATACACCAACATTTTATGCTGGTTCCATCCCAAACTGTAACTGAAAATATTTTACTCGGCATGGATAAGCCTTCTTTTCGGATGAATCTAAACCAGTATGATCAAAATATTGCCGAATTAGGGAAACGCTTTGGCATGGAAGTTGACCCCAAAGCCAAAATCTGGCAGCTCTCGGTGGGAGAACAACAGCGCGTTGAGATTTTGAAAATGCTCTATCGCGGGGCGAATGTGTTGATCATGGATGAACCGACCGCAGTGCTGGCGCCGCAGGAAGCAGATGTGCTCTTCATGACGTTACGCAGCATGGTAGCAGATGGAAAGTCCATTATTTTCATCAGCCACAAGTTACAGGAAGTAATGGCGATTGCCGATCGGGTGACCGTTTTACGAAAAGGCAAAGTCACAGCAGCGGGTGTGCCCACGAAGGGTTCGACTCGCCAGGAGCTTGCGCGGCTGATGGTCGGGCGAGATGTTGTCTTCCAAATGGAGAAAAAACAGCAGGAAGCCGGAAAAGTTGTCCTCAAAGTGCAAGATGTCTTCACTGAGAATGACAAGGGCCTGCCAGCTGTGCGCGGGATGTCGTTTGAAATTCGCCAGGGCGAGATTTATGGACTGGCCGGGGTAGCCGGTAATGGACAGAGAGAACTCTCGCAGATGATTTCCGGACTAAGAAAATGTACGAAAGGCTCGATCCTGCTGAACGATGTAGAAATCACTAATCACCCTGCTCAATATGCCATTCAACGCGGGTTGGCCTACGTGCCTGAGGACCGCACACACGTTGGCTCCTCGCCCAACTTGAGTGTGACCGACAATGTAATTATGAAAAATTATCGTCATGAGCCAATTTCGCACGGCTGGCTTCTGGATATTCCAGCGGCGAATCATTTTGCAAAAGACTTGAAAGAAGCTTATAACATTGTAGTGCCTACCATTGATACCCCGGTACGCCTTCTTTCGGGCGGAAATTTACAACGTGTAATCTTGGCACGCGAGATTTCAGGGCATCCGGCTTTGTTGGTGGCAGTTCAACCCACTCGTGGGTTAGACGTGGGCGCGATTGAGGGCGTTCACAAACTGCTTCTGGCACAACGCGAGGCGGGCGCGGCAATTTTGTTGATTTCCGAAGAGTTGGAAGAACTGCTTTCTCTGAGTGACCGTGTGGCAGTAATTTATGAAGGCCGCCTGATGGGCGAAGTACGCGACCCTGATATGGAAACGGTCGGTTTGATGATGACCGGCACGCCGCTGGAACAAATTGCGGCGCAAACTGCAATAGGAGTTGAACAGCATGGCTGAGTCCACCCATACCACACCGCGCAATAGATTTCCATATAAATTTCAATTTGAGCCGCGCCTGGATACGCCTCCTGGCTGGTTCTCAGCCGCGCTTTCCCTCGGAGCAGTAATGGCAGCGCTGATTTTTGGTGGCATCATTATTGCGCTGGTCGGCGCAAACCCGTTTGCTACCTATGCCCATATAGCCGGAGCATCTTTTGGAAGTATCGGCGTTCTTTCGGACACGTTGGTAAAAGCCACCCCGATTTTATTTACGGCTCTGGCCTGCGCCATCGCATTCCGTATGAAATTGTGGAATATTGGCGCGGAAGGACAATTTATCATGGGTGCCTTCGGCGCGAGCGCCGTTGTGCTTACTCCGATTTTGCCAGCAGACACGTCTCCATGGATTTTCATTCCAGTCATGATGCTGGCCGGAGTTTTATGCGGCGCCATATGGGGCTTTATTCCAGGTATTCTCAAGGCGCGCTTTAAAGTTAATGAAATTATCAGCAGTTTAATGCTCAATTACATCGCAATTTCTTGGATGAATTTCTGGATTTTTGGGGTATGGTCAGAAGGCGGGTTCCAGATGAGTCCCAAATTTCCGACGACCGCCTGGCTGCCACGCATGCTCGATCTGGCACCAATCATTCCCGCTTTTCGAGGCCTGACAACCCATTTGGGACTGGTGATTGGGATCGTCGTAGCGGTGATTTTATGGTTTGTGATTTATCGCAGCAAATGGGGCTATGAAATCCGCCTGATTGGGGATAACGCCACCGCTGCTAATTATGCGGGCATCAATATCAACAAAAATATTATATTAGCCATGATGCTCTCGGGCGCTCTGGCCGGCCTGGGCGGCATGTCAGAAATTACAGGCGTGGTCCACCGCATGCAAACTTCACCAGTCGCCGCCGGATACGGTTTTACCGGAATCATTGTTGCTTGGCTGGCAAAACTCAACCCAATTGCAGCCATCCTGGTCTCGGTTTTATTTGGCGCGTTACTGCTGGCCGGGCGAGAAATTCAACCTTCTGGCATCCCAAAGATGATCCAGGGGATCATTCTGGTCTGTCTGATTGCGAGTGACTTCTTGCTGCGCTATCGGGTCCGCATTATTCGCGTTGGCGAGGAGGCTTAGCCCATGGATCCCATCATTATTATGCAAGCAGGCGTCACCAGCGGCACAGTGCTATTGTTTGCCACTTTAGGTGAAATTTTTGCCGAACGCTCGGGTGTTCTCAACCTGGGTGTAGAAGGCATGATGCTGATTGGCGCGATGAGCGCTTTTAGTATGGCAGTCTATACGGGGAATCCCTGGCTTGGGCTGTTGGTTGCTATGCTCATGGCGGGCTTGATCAGCCAGATTCATGCCTTTATTTCGATTACCCTGCAAGCCGACCAGGTGGTAAGCGGGCTTTCGCTGACCTTTTTGGGCGTTGGTATCAGCCTTGTCTTTGGTGAAGGCCTAAGCAAAGCCGGTACAATTTCGCTGCTGCCCTCTTTTTCCATCCCTTTGTTGTCCCAAATCCCCTACCTGGGACAAATTTTCTTTACCAATCAAAGCATTCTTGTCTATATAGGATTTATAATCACGCCCCTGGCCTGGTATTACATCAATCGTACCCGGCCTGGCCTGCACCTGCGCGCAGTTGGTGAATATCCATCTGCCGCTGATGCGCTGGGGATTAACGTGTTCCAGCTCCGCTACCTGTATGTTTTCGTCGGAGGAGTTTTCGCCGGTTTGGCAGGCGCGACGATCAGCCTGGCAATTTCGCCCGGTTGGTTCAGCGAGTTGACCACTGCCGGACAAGGCTGGATTGCCGTTGGCTTGGTGATTTTTGCCCAGTGGGATCCATTCCGCGCCATGGCAGGCGCTTACGCTTTTGGCGCTCTGCGCCGCCTTATTTTGGACATTCAAGGTCCAATGGTCATCTTTGGGCTGACCAATCCTTTTTATTACAACCCATACCTGGGCTTTTTTCTGCAAATGTTGCCATACGCTTTTACCGTGATCGTCCTGATTCTCGGCTCGCGTGAAGCGATGCGCAAACGCATCGGATCTCCAGCCGCGTTGGGCAATCCTTATATCCGCGGTGAGCGCGGGTTATAAAAGGGACAGGTACGCTGTTGGTTCTATATTAGGATAATTTTTCTATGCAAAAATTTATCGGCTACACCTGTTCGATCTGCGGTCACAGCTATGGACCGGAAGAAATTACCTATACCTGCCCTAAAGACGGCGGCAACCTGGATGTGGTCCTCGATTACGAGTCAATCCGAAAAAAATACCAACCCAGCGACCTGACTTCGCGCGCCAATCCATCCATCTGGCGTTATCTGCCGCTCCTGCCAGTTTCAGCTCCAGCAGGAGATGCCACTCCGCTGCACTTGGTTGGCGGAACCCCGGTATATGCCCTACCGCGGCTGGCAGAAAAATTCGGTCTAAAACAATTATGGCTCAAAGATGAAAGCCGCAATCCGACCGCCTCGTTCAAAGACCGCGCCAGCGCCGTTGTGGTCACCCGCGCGCGGGAGATCGGTGCAGAAGTGGTGGTAACGGCCTCCACCGGAAACGCGGGAGCCGCGTTAGCAGGCATGGCCGCCGCTGTTGGGCAAAAAGCGATCATCTTTGCGCCCAAAACAGCCCCACCTGCCAAAGTTGCGCAGTTATTGGTTTTTGGCGCAAAAGTAATCCTGGTTGACGGCAGCTACGATGATGCCTTTGACCTGACAGTAAAAGCCTCGCAGGAATTCGGCTGGTACTGCCGCAATACGGGCTACAATCCCTTTACGGTGGAAGGGAAAAAATCGGCTGCTTTTGAAATCTGGGAATTTATGCAAAACCAGATGGGCACAGGCTTACGGGTAACACCCGCCGCTGCAACTGTGCCAGTCAAAGAACAACGATTGGTGATCTTTGTCTCAGTAGGTGACGGCAACATCATCTCGGGCATCCATAAAGGCTTCAAGGATCTGCAAGCCTTGGGTTGGATTGCGCGCCTGCCGCGCATTATTGGCGTGCAGGCCGAGGGCTCGGCAGCCATAGCCAACGCTTTCCATGCGCGAACCGAAATAATCACACCGGTTCAGGCCAGGACCCTCGCCGACAGTATTTCAGTGGATTTCCCACGCGATGGGGTCAGGGCTGTGCGCGCAGCCAGTGAAACAGGTGGAACTTATCTAACTGTTTCGGATGATGAAATTTTGAAAGCGATCGCAGACCTGGGTCAAATGGGCATCTTTGCCGAACCCGCCGGAGCAACCGCTTTTGCAGGTCTGTCAGTGGCCAAGGCTCAAGGTTGGCTCGAAGCGGAAGCGCCCGTGTTGGTTATAAATACAGGCAGCGGATTGAAAGATGTCAAAGCCGCCATGCAAGCGGTCCAACCCGCCCCCATCATTGAACCCACCCTGGAGGCCTTAAAACGAATACTTCCTTGATCTTGGCTCATCGTTCCAATGCTCATGTCACATAATTCCTGGAATAATTCCTTCCGCTATGTTGTCATGGTTGTGTTGCTGATCTTGATGGCCGGCACGCTCTGGTATATTCGCGATATTTTCCAACCACTGGTAACCGCCGCCTTGATCGCCTATTTGCTCAGCCCATTAATCAATTTAGTGACGCAAGTTACCAGGCTTAAACGCAAGCAGGCTGCAAATATTGTGTTTTTTTTTGTGCTGGCCGTTCTTGTGACTCTGCTTGTCACCGTTATACCAGTTTTACTCGATGAAACCCAAACCGTCCTAAAGGATCTTAATGCTACGCTGGATATTTACCAGAAAACGCTTACCAAACCCCTGAATGTGATCGGTATACCAGTCTACCTGGAAGGCTTCATCCCAGCCATTCGCACCACCATGAGCGGAATGATCATCCCCAGGCCAGAACAAGCTCTGCAAATCCTGCAGACCACCTCGCGAGGATTCTTGTGGTTCTTGGTCAGCATTGTCAGCACATATCACCTGATGACCGAGTGGGATAAACTGCGCGAATGGCTGATCCGCCTGGCACCAGATTCTTACCAAAAAGACATACGACAATTGTACAATGAGATTAAAGGCATCTGGCTGGGCTACCTGGCCGGACAGGTGCGGCTGATGCTCATCCTGGCTGTCATTTACGCAGCAGCATGGTCACTCATCGGCTTACCCGGCGCTTTGATAATTGGTGTACTAGCTGGGTTTCTTAACCTGGTACCTGAAGTGGGTCCGGGTATTACCGCCATCCTAGCCTTGCTTGTAGCCTGGCTGGAAGGCTCAAATTTCCTGCCCATATCCAACGGTTGGTTTGCCCTGCTGACGGGTGGCGTATACCTAATTTTGAACAACTTTAAAACCATTTATTTACAACCTCGTATCCTGGGGAAAAGCGTTTTCCTACACGAAGGCGTGGTCTTTGTTGCCATCATCGCCGCAATTATGCTGCAAGGCATATTAGGCGTGCTGATCGTTGTCCCAGTGCTGGCTTCGATCGTGGTTTTGGGGCGCTATGTTCGTCGAAAACTGTTAGGCCTCAACCCCTTTGAAGACGCTAACCTGGGAAATGGAAAATCGGTTTAGCCGCATCCCTACTCAAATCTACCTACCTACCGAAAAATATGACAATCACTTATTCGATCATTGCCCCAATTTACAATGAATTTGATAACCTGCCCGAACTATACCGACGTGTAAAAGAAGTAATGGACTCTACCGGTGAAACCTGGGAGTTAATCCTGATCGACGACGGCTCAACCGATAACTCAACTACACGCATCCTTGAATTAGCGGCCAAGGACGAGACTGTGCAACCGGTCATCTTTGCCCGTAATTTTGGTCACCAGATCGCCGTCACAGCCGGCCTTGATTATTCGCGCGGTCAGGCAGTGGTGATTATCGACGCTGATTTGCAAGATCCGCCCGAAGTCATTTTGGAACTGGCAAAAAAGTGGCAGGAAGGCTTTGAAGTCGTCTACGCTGTGCGCGCTGAACGCCAGGGAGAAAGTTGGTTCAAGCTTTTCACGGCTTCACTGTTTTACCGCCTAATTTATCGGATCACCGATGTCAAAATTCCGTTGGATACCGGCGATTTCCGCCTGATTGACCGCAAAGTAGTGAATGTGATGAACAATATGCGCGAAAAGCATCGCTTTTTGCGCGGCATGGGCGCCTGGGTGGGCTTCAAACAGATCGGTGTGGATTACAAACGCGAGGCTCGTTTCGCCGGGGAGACAAAATACCCCTTCAACAAAATGTTAAAATTGGCGCTAAACGCTATCACCGGTTTTTCTTATTTTCCGCTGCAGGTGGCGACTCACTTTGGCTTCGTCTCAGCCGGGATTTCAATTCTTGCCATCCCTGTCGTAGTCCTCGAACGCCTGACTGGTTCTCAAGCCTTTTATGGACAGGCCACCACCTTAATCGCTGTCTTGTTCTTCGGCGGTGTCCAGTTGATCTCACTCGGCATTCTGGGCGAATACATTGGCCGCATCTATGACGAAGTCAAGGGCAGGCCTTTGTATATTGTCAGAGATGGACCAAAGAAAGACTGAGTTACCGCTAAGACTTTTTGCGTTTCTGTTAGAACGCGGATGAGATCTGATTTACATGTAAATCCATCGAATCCGCGAAATCCGTTCAATTTTTCGATGATTGAGTTTCCTGCTTTAGGGTAAAAACGATCGGGTGGTTATAGAGCGCGAACCAGACATAGACGAACAAGCCAGCCATAATGATGGCTCCGGCCACGCCTGGCGCCCAGGTGCCCACCTGCTGGAGCAAAATCCCAGCCAGAGTGGGCGCAATAATGCGGGTGGAACTTTCAATTGCAGAGGACAGACCCAGAATACCCCCAATTTCATACGGCGCAACGGCCTTGGTCAGGGTAGAAGATAGCAAAGTATTCAGCATCCCGCCAGCCACAGCATTGGGCGCCAGGATCAGAAGCAAGATTGTCAGGCTTGGGGCAAGTCCCCAGCCCAATAAAGTAATAGCCATGACCCCGACACAGACAATAATCAAAACATCCTCGCGCACTTTGTTGGAAATACGCCCAACCAGATAACCCTGGGTAATCACAGAGAGAACACCGATGTAAGCCAGGACAAAACCAGTATCGCGTGCATTCAGGTTGAATTTGAGCAAAGCATAGAGCGAGAAGATGGTCTGCAGGATCGCGAAAGCAAGGCCAAAGAAAAAGCGCGTGATCAGCAGCGATCCGCTAAATGGACGCTGAAGCGCAGCCAGCAGCGCACCCATGGTCACCGCCGGGCGCTTTATTGGCATATTTGCGCGCATTTCAGCAGTCAGTGATTCTGGGAGCCAGGCATAGATCAGAGTGAGATTAGCGAAGGACAGGACAGCCGCTGCAAACGCTGGAGCAGCATAGCCCCATTGGCTGAGTATGCCTCCTGCTACAGGGCCAATGATAAAGCCAATCCCAAAGGCTGCACCGATCAGACCTAATCCTTGCGAACGACTTTTTGCGTCGGTCACATCTGTGATGTAAGCCTGGGCAACGCTCAGGTTTCCGCCGGTGAGACCATCAATGATACGGCTGACAAACAACATCCACAAGGCATTTGCGAAGCCTAGCAGCAAAAAACCGAGAAAAGTTCCAAAGACGGAGATAAGCAAAACCGGGCGGCGGCCAAAACGGTCAGAAAGCCGTCCCAGCAGAGGCGCACCGATCAATTGGGCCACTGCATATGAAGCCACCAGAATCCCGGTCGTGAAGCTGTCAGCCTGAAAGGTCTTGGCGTAATAGGGCAGAAGCGGCAGGATCAGACTGAAGCCAAGCAAATCGATAAATACAACCAGAATAACAGAAAACAGTTTCTTGTTCATAATTTCCTCGATGTTTAAATGGTCAGATCTCGGGTTTATACGCTTCTTCGTAATGCAGGGTATATTCGGGAGTCTTACCAGTTTTGGTGATATTTTCCCAGGCAACACGCAACAAACCAAGTAGCGGTGTCCATGGTTTCATGACATGGATTTCCGCAAACTCCTTGCGGTTCGTAGCAAGCGTAACCACAAGGAGTTTTGCAGCCACTGAAGGCGGCTTAACCAAAAAGCGCAGCACAAAGCCAAAATTTTTCATCTTGTCTTTGCCACGCTGGCCAACAACGGTGGGGTTGGCCAGCATATCGGTCAGCATCATTCCCGGACTGAAAGCCAGCACTTTTACGCCGCTGCCCTTGATCTCGGTCGCCAGTGTTCGTGTAAAAGATGTTATCCATATCTTGGTGGTAGCATACATTCCCATGGGTGATGCAGCTTTTCCATTCGACCCAGCCCCATAAATATTGACAAGGCTGCCTGCTTTGCGAGGCAACATATAATGCAACGCAGCCTGTGTGCCATAGAAGGTACCCATATCATTCGCCAGGAACATGTCAATAACCTGTTCAGAACGAATATCCAGAACAACCCCGCTGCCAGCCGAATAACCGGCATTATTTACCCAGACATCGATACGACCAAATTTTTCGACCGTCTGGTGAGCCAGGGCATATACCTGCTTTTCTTCACGCACATCACAGGACCAACCCGCTACCTGTCCGCCAGCTTTTAGCGAATTAAGGCTGTTCTCGAGGGCTTGTTGTGAACGCCCGCTAATCACTACAGTTGCGCCAGCCTTGAGCAGTTCCTGGGCAAGGGTAAACCCAAATCCGCGTGTAGAACCAGTAATGACCACGATCTTGTCTTTCATTTGATGCATATTTCCTCATGGTTCTTTATCTTTGAAATGAACGAACCTGGCAATCGAACCATTGAACTAAAGGCTGCGCTTGCCCTGAGAAGTGTTGGCTCACTACCCCAGAATAGGTTTCAAGATAATCATACAGCAGGCTTTCCGACAGTTGATAACGCTGGAGTAGAACCTTTAGCCAGTCGATTTCACTATCCAGGGAGGTCATACTGCCCAACTGTAAAGCCGAGATGATATTATCGCCCATAAATTTGTTCGCGTCTGGATAATAATTTGTACCCACGGCTTTTTGATCAAGACGCTGATTAAGAATAGCCTCGACAGAGACGCGCTGGGAAACAAAATGATTCAACGCATCCGCATATTCAGCAGAGGTTGGGGTGACGGATGAAAGAACTGGCTGGGATGCCAGAAGCCCTTCAATAACATCGCTGGCTTTGTCCAGGCGATTGCCCAGGTAATGTCCGCCGATTCGCGCCACCAGCTCAGGATGAAGAGCAAATATGCGCCCACCAAAAGCGACCTGGCCGCCATGTCCTGCAATCAACGCCGCTGATTGTTGCAAGCCGACGGCTGTGTTCAATTGCTGAGCGGCCAAAAGTACCAGCCTGGCGTTCACGGCATCGGCAGTCTCGGCAAAATAGGCGGCTGGTACGTTAGCACCCAGGTAAATGACATTAAATCCACGCCGCCGCATAAATAGAGCCAACAGCAGCGGAGTGAAGGTGTGCCATTCATTGGCCGGACAGCCGACAAGGATAGTTTCACGGCGGGTTGGCGCTGGAGAACCCGCCAGGAGCGCATCCAGCCGGCGCAGTGCCAGCGCGGAAGCGAAATGTTCCTGCTGAACACTGGCCTGGTTCTCATACCACAGGGAACCCACCTCCACCAGGCCACGCTGCAACATTTCCATGCAGACATATTCCACGGGGTAGAGCGCAAACGCCTGGTTAAGAGCCTGATCCGCAGCAGTTTCGTTGAAATTCAAACAAGCATACAACCAGTGGGCGCGCAGCTCGTCGATACTGGTATGGGACTGCGCCTGAACAACTGAAGGGTTGGCCTGGGTCGCCGGGTGCGGGATCACGCTCAGCGGATCATGACCCTGAACCATTTTATCCTTCCACATATCCACGGCATGCGAGATGGACAGGCCCTCTGCCTGGCGGGCGATCAACCATTTGATGATCTCGATATCATGCTCAGAATAGAGGCGATGACCACCGGCAGTACGCTGCGGCATTGGCAATCCGTAACGCCGCTCCCAGGCTCGTAACACATCCGGATTGATACCGGTCTCATTCAACACAGCTTTCAGGTTGTAAATAGCATTCAGGCTCAGACTCATGGTAGGCTTTTCACTTGGACCGGTCGGTCAGATATAATCACGAAGATGATAATCGCTGCACAGCAGCACGTGCAATGAACGGGCACGAAAGTCCCTTTGAATATTTTTACAAGGCCATTACTGCTAGCAATGGGCCATAGTATAACATTTGTCAAAATCTTGTCAAGATTTATTCCACTTAATTCTGTACAATACTTCGACAAAACCAGGAAAATGGAGTTCACGATCTGAGCACACATACGCTTGGCTTGTCAATCTCGGCGCCAAGTTCAGCACACTTCTCGACTGGTTGCCATGCCTCTTGCCGAATCCGATCCATTCAGAATGAACGTCGCTGAGTGCCTCATAAAACTGGCCTCAATGGTTTTATACTTTCATTCGAGGCATAAAAGGGATAAAATTGCACAGGCACTGCAAACCGACTTTTATTTTTGCGTTACAGTTTCATTACTGACTCTTGTGCAAAAAGCCGATATTAACCGGCTAAAATTGGGCTCAAAACCGGC
>CAZHWV010000019.1:0-6498 GCA_964536185.1 uncultured Anaerolinea sp.
TTTTATATAACATTCCAACCGCATCCAACCGGTCTACAGCCGATTTCATCATCTCATCAGACTTGATGAACCAGGAATACGAAAACCCCACACCAGACCTAGATCGATATACCTCAACCCACAAAATCCAGGCTCAATCCTGAAAATTATAAAATCGAGTTCCGTATGGAACCCGATTTTATATTTAATTTGACCTGATTACTCTTCGCTTTGGCGCGTCCCGATGATCACTTTGCCGCGCAATGAAATAAAACTCGAGGTCTGCCCCGCAAGTAGAGTATCGGCGGATGAATATTCATCCGCCGATACTCTACAAAAATTATTAAGCTGGTTGCGCCGCTTTAGCCAGATCTTCGAGCATTTTGGTCGAGAGCGACTTTGGACGTTCAATCGGCTGCCCAAGGGCGCGTGCCCAAACATAGTTGGGGGTGACACCCAGGGCGCGACCTACACCAAACAGCACAGTGTAGAAATCGAACTCGCGTACCCCATAATAGTACTGCAAGGCGCCAGAAACGGCGTCTACGTTCGGGGCGGGATTCTTGGCTTTGCCTTGTTCCTTAAGCACAGCTGGAACTACATCAAAGACCAGGTCGGCCAGGCGGATGAGTTCATCCTCCGGGAAGCGACTCTTGGCAAACTGCATCTGGGCCGTGAAGCGCGGGTCGGGCACACGCAAAACAGCATGGCCATAACCCGGGATGACTTTGCCACTAGTGAGCGTATCCCAGGCGAATTTATACAGATCTTCTCGCGAAGGCACGCCAGCAAACATTTTATACACATCCAACAGCCAACCCAGGCACTCCTGGTTGGCCAGGCCGTGCAGGGGGCCGGCCAGGCCGTTGAGCGCAGCCGAGAACGACAGATACGGGTCAGACAGTGCCGAACCAACCAGGTGCATGGTGTGCGCTGAAACATTCCCGGATTCATGGTCACTGTGCAAAATAAAATAGAGCCTGGCTAATTCAGCATAACCTTTTTGGTCAGCTACGCCGAGCATTTTGGCAAAATTCGCGCCGTAATCGAGCCTGGAGCTGTATTTCGGTTTTTTGGTTTCGCCAAAATACTTCATCCGGTAGATAAAGGCGGCAATCACGGGCAGCCTGGCCGTCAAATCCAAACTATCTTCCAGGGCTGGTTCCCAATAGGCGTCCTTTTTCATACCGGCATGATACTGCCTGGCAAACACCGAGCCATTCTTCAAAGCCAACACAGCCTGGGAGAGCAGAGTCATCGGGTGGGTTTCGATGGGCATGGACTTGAGCATCTTATAGACATAGTCCGGTACCTCAGCGCGCCTGGCCCATTCGGCTTCCACCAGCAAAGCCTGTTCGCGAGTGGGTACCTCGCCAATCATTAACAGGTAATAAAGACCGCCCACATAGGGGATCTTGGCTCCGCGCGGCTTGGGCAGGACCTTCAATACTTCGGGGATGGATTTACCGCGAAAACGGATGCCTTCCGCCGGGTCAACAAAGGAAATATCGGTCACCAGCGATTTGATATCGCGCATACCACCCACAACCTGCCCAATGGTCACTTTATCCACCACGACTTCGGCATGCTCTTTGGCCAGGGTCTTATAACGTTCACGCCAACCAGGCAACTGCTCAGCGAGCTTATCATGCAAAATCATCTTGTTCTCCTCTTTGACATTAAAACAAGAGCAAATGGCGATTCGCTCCGGCAGGTTTTACATTTTTAGCAGGCTCTTCAGAGCGTTGATGGAATCTTTCACTGAAACCGCAGACTTATCAAAAGCAGCCTGCTCATCAGCATCCAGCTTGTACTCGACAATCCGCTCAATTCCCTTGCGACCAAGCTGCACCGGGACGCCAAAGAACATGTCGTTCAGACCATATTCGCCTTGCATGTAAGCCGCACAAGGCACGATCAGGTGTTTATCTTTTAGGATGGCCTCCACCATCTGGGCGATCGCAGCCGAGGGCGCATAGAACGCCGAGCCGGTCTTGAGCAAATTCACAATCTCCCCGCCGCCTTTGCGGGTACGATTGACAATGGCTTCCAATTTGTCGGCAGGCAGGTAATCACGCAGCGGGATACCGGCGATATTGGATTGTTTGGTCAACGGCACCATTTCATCACCATGGCCGCCCAACACGTAGCAATCAATGTTTTCGACACTGACACCCGTTTCCAGGGCGACAAAGGCGCGCATGCGTGCCGAATCGAGGATACCCGCCTGGCCGATGACGCGATGAGCCGGAATATTGCCAATTTTCATCGCCAGATAGGCCATGGTATCCAAAGGATTGGTGAGCACAACGAAAATGGCTTCCGGCGAGTATTTCAAGGCCTCGGTCGTCGCCTTACCGACAATATCGGCATTAGCCGTCAGCAAATCATCGCGGCTCATTCCAGGTTTGCGTGGCAAACCAGCCGTGATCACAATGATGTCCGAATCCTTCGTGGCTTCATAGCTGTCCGAGCCGACAATGTCAACATCTTTCCCAATAATTGGCATTGCTTCGAACATATCCAGCGCTTTGCCCTGCGATACGCCTTCGAGTCTGTCGAGCAGCACAATGTCAGCCAATTCACGTTCCGCCAGCCAGTGGGCGGTGGTGGCGCCGGTCATGCCAGCGCCAATAATCGATACTTTAGCCATTACTTCCTCCTCAAAAACGTTTGAACAACCGGACCTCCCGAGAATATCGTCTTATCGGGAGCAAGTGAATTTTAATGCAAATACGAGACAATTTCAGTAGTTTTTGTCACAAAACACTTGCAGTTTTATCATCAAAATAATTTTCCAAATAAGGGCACAAGGCTTTGCGCCCCGACCATCCAGATCAATGGCTAGCCATTAACAGTTTCTTTTTCAAGAAAATGCGTTGCCTGGATAGCCGCAGATGCACCCATCCCAGCCGAGGTGATCACCTGGCGAAAGTGAGAGTCAGCCACTTCACCGGCCACAAAAACGCCAGGCAGGCTGGTTTCCATAAAATGATTGGCGTTGATATAGCCAAGATCGTCCATGTCCAGCTGGCCCTTAAACATCTGTGTATTGGGGGTGTGGCCAATAAAAATGAACAGACCGTCTGTTTGCAGGCTGGATTCAACGCCGGTCAGCGTATTCTTGAGCCTGAGACCCGCCACCTTGCCCATACCGGTCACTTCACTGACGACGGAATTCCAGATGAAATTGATTTTCGGGTTGGCCAGAGCGCGGGCCTGGAGCACCTTGCCCGCCCGCAGGCTGTCACGCCGGTGAACGATGGTTACAGAGGCGGCAAAGCGGGTCAGGAACAGCGCTTCTTCGAGAGCGCTGTCACCGCCACCCACCACCACGACCTTTTTTTCCTTGAAAAACCAACCATCGCAGGTGGCGCAGTATGAAACTCCCTGGCCGGTCAATTCAACCTCGCCCGGGACTTCCAGGTGGTTCGGGCGCGCGCCGGTTGCGATGATCAGGCTATCAGCCAAATACAAACCATTATCGGTGGTTATTTTAAAAGGACGCTGGGAAAGATCGACGCTGTTAGCACTATCGAATTCAACCGTCGCCCCAAACCTTTCGGCCTGTTTTTGAAAAAGTTCGCCAAGCTCTGAACCGCCCACGCCTTCCGGGAAGCCGGGGTAATTTTCGATGGTATGGGTCAGCGCCGCCTGTCCGCCCAATTCCATGCCGGTCAAGACCACGGGGGCAAGTTCAGCGCGGGCAGCATAGAGCGCCGCGGTCAGCCCGGCCGGGCCGGAGCCCAGCACCAGGACTTTTACGTGTTTTTCATCAACAGGATTGGATGTGAGCGATAAACCGCTAAGGTTAAAAGACATATTGGGCCTCGTTATTTTGAATAGTATGTTGTATTTGATGCGCGAAATCTAAGAAAGTTGCGTTTTTCTGCATGAAAACAATAGTATTACCGAAAGATTTCTTCGAATTTCGGTGTCAGGAGTAATGCTCCTGTTGACGATAGGTGACCTTTGTCGACGTAAAGCGGTTTATTATTTTCAATGACTTTGCAGCGTTCGTTATCGCAAAAGACATCCGTAATATCGATCACATAGACATCTTCGTAATTCGCAGCGCCTGCGCGCAGAAGTTCGAAAATCTTCTTGTTTTTCGGGTTCATGAATTCCTTTAAAGTAGGCGCGATGATAGCATTTGCATCTCGGCCAGTTCGGCTGGCGATAAAATAAGCCGCGGAGACGTTAAAATTAACGTCTGGAAATGGCAATACGATAAATATTTTTTTTCCTGATGACCTGAGTTCTTCGATCGTTTGTTTCATATTAGCTTCAGATAGCACACCCGGACTCCAACTGGCTGCCAGTATGACTGTCTGGATGTCAGGATTATCCTTAATAATGGCCATGACGTCATTATTAAACTCATTACAGCCAGTGTCGACTTTTTCTCCCAGGCCTAATAACGGTGGACAACCGCCTTTCCAGAGGATAATACCGGATTTTTTTGTATTGATGGCGGCTTGATTAAAACCAGGGGCAAAGGCGTGGGCATGAGAATTCCCCCACACTAAAAATGTTTGTTTCTCTGCCTTAATACCAATTCTACAATCCTCATCGCTGACATTGTTCGAATTTTGACATTCCTGCCATTGCATAAATTGCGAATTCCAAACATCGGGTGGTAAAGATGTTTTCAAGTCAATGCGGATTGGCAATCCTTCTGATTGAACAATAACAAATGCAGAGACCAAAATGAGCACAGCAATTGCAGCCGAGATATTAAAAATCCGCGGCCTGGGCAGAAAATTTTTGTCCCGGAAAGGGGTTTCAATGAATTTCCAGGATAAAGCTGAAAGAACAAAGGTCAATACCCACCAGGCCAAATAATATTTACGCGTCATATCACTGATCAGGTAATACCTGATCATAATAAGCACTGGCCAATGCCACAGGTAAAGCGAATAAGATATCTTGCCAATGAAGACCATGGGGGGCAAACTTAAGAATTTCCCCACCAGGGTGTTTTCATGGATGCCACTGTTAATGATCAGGGCAGTACCTAAGACAGGCGCGACCGCCGTCAACCCTGGGAACAAGGTCGCATCCGAGTAAACCAGCATGCAGACCCCCAGAACCAGGAGCCCAATCCCAGCCAGCAAGTTCTGGATCCATGGTTTCAGCCTGACCGGCCTTAGCACGATCAGCCCACCAACCAGCAGTTCCCAGGCGCGCAAATAAGCCATGTAAAAAGCCGCGTCACGGCTGGTTTCAACCGTGTAAATACTCCATCCCAACGAACCCAAAAGAAGAAATATCAGGATGGGGATCAGCCAGCGGCGGGAATATTTGAAGATCAAAAAAAAGATCAGGGGTAGAAAAAGGTAAAATTGTTCTTCGACCGAGAGCGACCAGGTATGCAGCATGGGCTTGAGCAGTGAAGGCCCATCAAAATAACCAGCCTGCGAATAAAACAATATATTAGCCATGGATACAGTTGCAGCGGCGATGCTATACCAGAGCTCCGTAAAAGTCTTCGCATCATAAAGCCAGGAGCCCGCCAACCCAACGGCAATGGCAACCGTGAAATAGGCCGGGAAGATACGTCGGATACGCCTTTCGTAGAACGTAAGCAGTGAAAATTTATTGGACTGGATGTCATTTACGATCAATCCGCTGATTAAAAATCCTGAGATCACAAAAAAAACATCCACGCCGATATACCCACCGGTAAATGGGGTATTTCCAGAATGATAGAGCATTACAGCCAGCACTGCTACTGCCCTCAATCCGTCAATATCTGGCCGGTATGCCCTTTTTTGGATTTGGACCATTCTATCTGACATTGAATGTTATCCCTTATGATGATTAATGTTTCGCACCAAAGGCACCAGAGGTAATAAATCGGCGCGATAGTTTTTCCCGGCATAGGCCTGCATCAAAACCTGGGCTCGTCGCAGCCCAGCCCGATCCCACCCCAGGGGCAGAGACATGAGTTCGGCCAATTTCGGGTCGTATGGCAAACCCGTCAGTTCCCGGTAAACCCGGAATTGGAGCTGCCAGGCTTCCAACTCGCCATAGACTGACAAAGCGGTGAAAAAACCTTGCTGCAAATGCCGGACTTCATGAATCAAAATGCTTTGAACAAGCGGGTCGTCTGGGTCAGACTGAAGCGAATAATGGATTGGATTGAGATATATTCGTTGTCCAGGCGTCCAAAATGCGCCAACATGAGCGCCTTGTTTCCAAAAACCGATCGACACCCGCTGGTCGCGGATAAATTTAGCTGCCTGGGCATCCAACCGGGCCAGGTTTTGAACAACTGCATGGGTCCACTCGATCGTTTTCTGATCAGCGCTCATTTGATAACGATCTTCAGATATGCCATCAGAAAATCAACCAGCGGCTGCAGCCCCGAGCTGGCCAGGTCAATCTGGTTCATTTGAACCTGAAATCGCTCACCACCACTGGAGATTTCCAGATCAAATATAAAACAATCAGCGCAGCCCGCGGGCGCCGAAACTGGTAGATAGGCGGATTCTGCCACCAGGCTGGTTAACTCTG
>CAZHWV010000019.1:6508-12875 GCA_964536185.1 uncultured Anaerolinea sp.
ATCGGCGGGCAGACGGCTGGGGTTACTTTGACCACCGCGCAAATCGGTCACAAGCAGGTCTCCGTTATTCGAAACATCCAACGTGCGTGACATACCCATGATGCCGCCGGATTGGCTTAATTTAATCTGCCAAGCTCCGCTGAGCGCAGGGAGCAGCACAGCCGCTGGCCCCGCGAGAGGAGGCACGCTTGGAGAAGCCAATGCAGTTGGCATGGAGGCCGGGGGAGGAGTGGAGAAAGCTGCTGGCGCGGAGCTGCAGCCCAGCAGCGCGGCGATCATCATCAATCCGGCCAGGATTTGGGGAAATTTACGCATGAATGTGCCTCCAAGAAAAATGACTAAATTTTTTACGTAGTATATGCCAAAATTGACCGTCTGCGCCAAACTCGGATAGCTCCTGAGAGGACTATCCGGTAAAATTATGGAAGATTAACCTGGGAGAAATTTATGCGAGCAGTAGCTGTATTGGGTATTGGGCAAACAGTCATTGACGAACACTGGGGTAAATCCCTGCGCGAGATCGCTGGCGATGCAGCTTTTGCCGCCATGCACGACTCCGGCGTGGAACACCCTGAGGGACTCTTTGTCGGCAATATGCTCTCGCCTTTGATCGGCGGGCAGAACCAGTTGGGCACCTATATCGCCGATTGGGTCGGCATGTGGCGAACTGAAGCGGTCAAAATCGAAGCCGCCTGCGGCTCAGGGGCCGCGGCTTTCCGCGCAGGTCTGATGGCAGTCGCCTCGGGTGAAATGGATTCGGCCCTGGTCGTTGGCGTGGAAAAAATGACCGACAAGGCCGGGCATGATGTGACCGCGGCGCTGGCCACGGCTGCGGATGCAGATTATGAAGCGGACCAGGGCATCTCGTTCATCGGGCTGAATGCCCTGGTCATGCGCCGCTATATGTATGAATACGGTTGGCAGCACGTTGATTTTGCGCCATTTTCGATCAATGCGCATGCCAATGCCATGCATAATCCATACGCGCGCCTGCGCGATAAGATTACTGTTGAGCAATTTGAAAAATCAGCGATGGTGGCAACCCCCATCAACCTGCTGGATGCATCCCCCATCGGTGATGGCGCCGCAGCTGTCATGCTCGTCCCAGCTGAGAAAGTCAATCATCTGCCAGGCCGGCCACGCATTATTGTGGCTGGCTCCGCCTCGGCAACGGATACAATCGCAATCCACAGCCGGAAAGATCCCTTATTCCTATCGGCAGCTTACCTTTCGTCGAAGCGGGCATACGCCATGGCCGGCGTTGGAACAGCAGATATCAACTTTTTCGAACTGCATGATGCCTTTTCGATCATGTCGGCGCTGTCGCTGGAAGCCTGTGGTTTTGCTGAACGCGGCCAGGGTCCCAGGCTTGGCCTGGACAATGAGATCCGCCTGGCAGGTGGCAGAATCCCCATCTGTACCCGCGGCGGCTTAAAAGCCCGTGGGCACCCGGTCGGCGCGACTGGCATGTATCAAATCGTCGAAGTGACCCAGCAGCTGCGCGGCGAATGCGAAGCTGGGCAGGTGGATGGGGCGAAAATTGGCATGGCACAGAATATCGGCGGCAGCGGCGCGACGATTTTGACCCACATTTTGAAGGCCGAATAATGTCTCGTATGGGACGAAGTAGGGGCACAGCGACGCTGTGCCCCTATTCGCTTTTCCCCATCCGCCACAAATACAGGCGGTAGAACCAGGGCAGGTAAACCCGGTCAACAGCTTGCGCCGCACGCCTGACCTGGCCGCCGAATCCACGCTTGAAACGATAGACGCCCCACAATCCATCCTGGCGGGTTTCGAACTGGGTTTCCAACTGGGCCTCAGCCTCATCCGGGACACCCCACAGATCGTAAGTGAAACAGCCGCGCTCTTGCGCCCATTTTATCGCATGCCATTGAAGCAAGTAGGTCGGCATGCGGTTACGTTCTTCATCGTTGGATGCGCCATACAGATACCAGCTGCGCTCGCCATTCGCAAAAACCATCAAGGCAGCGAGCGGACGACTCTCAAATTCGGCCAGCAGCAATTCAGCCATACCCGCCCGGTGAAATAATTCGTAAGCCTTGCGATAGTAGGACAACGAATGCACCCCAAACCCATCCCGGCCGCCGGTCACCTGCATCAATTGGTGAAAGCCATCCAGATCATCCCAGGCGCGGACGGTAATACCTTTTTTCTCGGCCAGTCGAATGTTATAACGACATTTCTGCTTCATTCTGCCAAGAATATCGTCAGCGCTTCCGGCGATTGAAAGGATCACAGTGCGCGGTGGCTGAATATTATGCGGGGAAGGAAGCAGCGCCCAGTGCTCAGAAGCCGGGTTGGTAAATTCAGAATCCCAGGCATCCGGTTCCAGTTTCAGAAATATTGCGCGCTTTTTTCGACACAGCGCATCGATTTCCGCCCTTAATTGCGCGCTTATTTGCGTTAAATGCATGCCTGAGACAGGCTTTGGGGCGTAGGCAATGCTAAACCCCAGGGGCAGGCGGCGAAAGAGAATTTGCAAACCCTCACCGCCAGAAATAATGCGCAGAACATCCCAGCCATAAGCGGATTTTAATTCACCCCATTCGGCCGTTTGTAAAATGTGGGCGTTGGGGTGGCTTTTAAGAAAACTCTGCCATTCAGCAAAAGAAACCAGGGGCATGCGCTTTGTCTCAGATTCCGGCGCTAAACAATATCGGTCAAATCCGCCGGGGGTAATGCGGCGCGAATGGCCGAACCAGGGACAACTTCATCCAGCAGGCTGATAATTTCGTCAGGCTGGTTTTTTTCAACCGCCGCGGCCAGACGGCTGAGGTTGCTGCGCAGCGTGGAACTTTCGCTGACGATCTCGCCAGTCGAACGGAAAATATCCGGGTGCGCGGTGGCATCATAGGTCTTGTCGGCCTCCCACAGCTCCTCACGCAGCTTCTCACCGGGGCGCACACCCGTAAATACAATTTCAATATCCCTCCCAGGTTCAAGCCCGGAAAGGCGGATCAGGTCCTCGGCCAGGTCGAGGATGCGAACTTGTTGGCCCATATTGAGCAGGAAGGCTTCGCCGCCCTTGCCCATAGCTGCCGCCTGCAAGACCAGGTGCACAGCTTCGGGAATAGTCATAAAAAAGCGAAACATATCGGGATGGGTAATTTGCACAGGGCCGCCGCTGGCGATCATGCGCTTGAACAATGGCACAACCGATCCGCGGCTGCCCAATACATTCCCAAAACGGACGACCGAGAAGGCCTTGCCTGTGCGTAAAGCCGCATCCAAAACGATCATTTCCGCCATACGTTTCGTGGCCCCATAGACATTGGCCGGGTGCACAGCTTTATCGGTTGAAATTAGCACCAGGCGCTTGACTCCGCAGCGATCTGCCATTTCAACAACGTTTTGAGTGCCCATGATGTTATTTGCCACCGCTTCTTCAACATTGATCTCCATCAGCGGAACATGTTTGTGCGCGGCGGCATGGAAGACCATTTCAGGCCTGTACTGTTCGAAAACCGCCTGCAGCCGGTTAGCATCGCGCACATTGGCAATGACAGGGATGAGTTCGAGGCTGGGATAATCTTGCTTAAGTTCGAGCAATGCTTCAAAGATGCTGTTTTCCCCATGCCCAAGCAGGACCAGGCTGGAAGCATTCCAGCGCGCAATCTGGCGGCAGAGTTCACGCCCAATCGAACCACCCGCGCCGGTCACAAGTACGCGTTTGCCTTCCAGCACCTGCCCGATAAGCTCTTCATGAATACGAGCGGGCTCGCGGCGCAAAAGATCGGTGATTTCTACTTCGCGCAGGCGGCTGACACTGACCTTGCCGCCCAGTAGTTCATAGATGCCCGGCATGGTGCGGAAAGGCACACCTTTTAGACGACAAATATCGGCCACAAGACGAACAACCCGCCCAGGCGCAGAGGGAATGGCGATGATAACCTCGTCCACCTGAAGTTCATCCAGGGTTTTTGCCAGATCGTTGACCAGGCCGATGACCGGAACCCCGAGCAAAGAATGGTTTTGTTTGCCAGGGTCGTCATCCAGGAAACCAATCGGCTCCAGGTTGATCTGGCGATTTTTCTGCATCTCTTTCACTACCAGGGCACCCGCATCACCGGCGCCAATGACGACAACCTTGTGAATTTTTCCGCTGCCGCGCGGCGATTTTGATTCAGCCACGATCCGCAAGGTAAACCGCATGCCACCAATCAGAATTAATGAGAGCAGCCAATCAATGGCCAGGACGGACCTTGAAAAGCCTGGGCCAAATGCCCCCAGCCAGAACAGGGTTACAAAAACCAGCGAGACAGCCACAGAAGCCGTTGTCACCGCCACAGCAATCAGCTTGAGTTCATTAATGCTGGCGTAAATCCATAAACGCCGGTACAACCCAAAGAAATAAAAAACTACCGGCTTGATCACCAGTGAAATACCCACCAGCCATACAGCCCCCTGCAAGTAGAAACGGACAAAATCCGGCGTAAATTCGAGCCGCAAGGCATAACTACCGCACACCGCAACAGTGATCAGCAGAAAATCAGCGAAAAGGATAAAACGATTACGTAATCGAAGGTTCATACAACTTTCAAGCCGCTTTCATCCAGGCCACGACCGCCTTCAAACCATCGGCAAGAGAGGTTCCAGGGCGGAAGCCGAGCAAATCCGCCGCTTTGCGAGGGTTGCCAACAGAACGGTAAATGTCCCCGGAACGGGCCGGGGCAAAAACAGGCGCTGGAGCCGACGAGAATAAATCCATGAGCACTTCGACAAGATCAATCACACGGATCTCGTCACCAGTGCAAATATTAAAGACCTGTCCGGGCGCGGCCGGATGGTCAGAGGCCAGCAGATTAGCGCGGACAATATCACCGACATACACCAGGTCGCGGGTTTGACCGCCATCGCCAAAGACGGTGATCGGCTGGCCATCAAGCAGCCGGCGTGTAAAAATAGGCACAGCGGCCGCATACATACTATCCGGGCGCTGGCGCGGGCCGTAGGCGTTGAAATAACGCAAGGCAACCACCTCCAGGCCGAAGGAACGCGTATACAGTTCGGCATACAATTCATCAACTCGCTTGGAGACAGCGTAGGGTGAGAGCGGGTAGAGTGTGCCGGCCTCGTCCAGTGGCAAAGCCTGCGAATCTCCATAGACCGCCGCTGAAGAAGCCAGGACCACACGCGCAAGCCCGGCCTTGCGTGCAGCCTCCAGCAAAATTTCAGTTCCACGCTGGTTGATCTCAAAACACGGCAGAGGGTCCTGCATGGACTGCGGCACAGAGACAAAAGCCGCCTCATGAAAAACGATATCGATACCGGTCACCGCCTGGGCTACGCAACCGGCATCGCGCAAGTCACCTTCGAACATTTCAACATTCAACCCGGCCAGATTTTCACGCTTGCCGGTGGAAAAATTATCCAGGACGCGCACAAAATCACCCTGCTCGAGCAGGGCGCGGACAATGTGCGAGCCAATAAATCCGGCGCCGCCGGTAACAAGATATCGCCTCATTATCTACCCTTTCGCCCTAAAACCGTACTGATGGTGCGCAGGATGATGATCAGGTCCATCACTACGGAACGGTGTTTGATGTAAAACAAATCATATTCAAGTTTTACGGCTGTATCCTCAACTGTCGAGGCATAGCCATAATTGATCTGGGCCCAGCCACTGATGCCGGGTTTGACCAGCAGGCGCGCCCGATAAAATGGGATTTCCCGCTGAAAAGTAGCCACCCACTGGGCGCGTTCAGCGCGCGGGCCGACGATGCTCATTTCGCCGCGTAATACATTCCAAAACTGTGGGACTTCATCCAGGCGGGTGACGCGCATGAAATTACCAACCCGAGTAATCCGTGGATCGTTTTCTCCGGCCATTTGCGGATTGCCTTCAGTCTCGGCATCCTGGCGCATGGTTCGGAATTTGATAATTCTGAACTCGCGTCCGCCGCGTCCAAGACGTTCCTGCCGGTAAAAAATCGGCCAGCCGCTATCGATAACAATGGCAACAGTCAAAAAAGGCAATATAATTACCAGGATCAGCAGCCCGATGATCGAACCGATAATATCCAGGAAACGCTTGCCAATCTCGAAAAAAGACCCCGAGCGCGCTTCGTCCAAAAAGGAACGGATGATCCAATCCGACTCCAGGTGGTGAATGGGTACGCGACCCAACAACTCCTCGTAGAGTGTGGCCATCCGGGTGACCTCAATGCCACGCTCCTGCACATCCAGCAGGGTTTGAAATGTTTCGCCCTGCATTTCTCCGGTGATCGAGACGACCACTTCGGTAATATTCATTTCATCGATAAATCTGAGCAGTTTGTCACTCCCCCCCAGGATGCGGAAACCTTCGACATCCTGGCCAACCTTTTCCGGGTCATCGTCAATA
>CAZHWV010000019.1:12885-43098 GCA_964536185.1 uncultured Anaerolinea sp.
GGTGCGTCCATTCCCGCCCGCGCCAACCACCAGCACCCTGCGCTGGTTCCCCTGCGAGGTTATCAGGCGGATATAGACCCAACGCCATAGCAGGGTAAGCAACATGGCCAGGACAATAAAGACAGCCACTGCGCGCCGGTTGACCCGCCCCGGTTCATCCGCTGTAAAATAAATTAACAGGTAAGCAAGGCCAGCCACCAACCCGGCCAGGATCACCGTGCGTAAAGTTCGGCTCCAATTCGCTGCGCGATGCAGGTCATAAATCTCAAGTAATAAAAGCATCCATGCGCCAGGCAGCAAATAAAACCAGTATTGGACGCGCAGACGGAAAAACTCAAGCGAAAAATTCTTCAGCCAGGCATCGCCAGCAAACCAGAAGTAAATACCCACCAATAACGCCAAGGCAGCCATCAACAAGTCGCCCAGGATCAGCAAGGCGCGCTGTTCACTTGGTCGTAATCGCCAGGTCGGTTTTGTCGTTATTTCAGAAGTCATACGTTAAGAATTCCGCTTATCTGTAAAAATGCTCCACCAAAAACCAGCACCCCAGGCAACATGCATGACAGCGATTGCCAGGGGTAGCCCAAAAACCAGAAAAAATTCCTTGCGTTTAAACGCAAGCTGCAGACCCACCAGCCCCAACAACCCAAAATAAACCAGGAGTTCAAGGGCCAGCGCCCAGCCAAAAAACAGCCAGAACCATGCCAGCATTAAGCCTACCACCAGGCTGGCCACAAAAACGGGTGGCAAGGCCTGGCGCCAGCGCAGAGTCCCAGGATAACGGCGCAGCATTTTCAACTTCCAAAAGCCATAACGAAAATATTGTTGGGCCAGCGTAACCAGGCTGGACCGGGCAAAATAAACTGAACGAATGGCTGGGTCCAGCCAGATTTTGCCACCGGAAGCGCGGATACGCGCATTGAATTCATAATCTTCATTGGCCAGCAGAGTCTGATCATAACCGCCAATCTTATCGACCAAAACTCGACGGTAGCTGCCGAAAGGCACGGTATCCACGCTGGCAGCTACTTTTGCATGCCGGTAGAGCGCATCGCCAACGCCCAATGGGTGCGCCGCCGCCTGCGCAATTGCCCTGGCGATCCAGGTCTCGGCTCCAGGGCGAATTTCCCAGGCGCCGCCGACATTATCACCTTTTCCAGCCTGCAACGCCGCGACAGATTTTTCCACGTAATCGGGATAGGGCGCGGAGTGCGCATCCAGGCGCAAAATGACCTCGCCAACTGAAGCCTGGATTGCACAATTCAGGCCAGCCGGGATAGAGCCAAGCGGATTTTCGATCACCTGTATATGCAAATCGGGGTGATCGCTTTGAAAGGCGGCAATGACCTCACGCGTGCGATCCGTGGAACCGCCCTCAGCAATGGTCACATCCATCAGCTCCTGGGCATAAGTCTGGGAAAATATCGCATCCAGTAAAGTTCGGATGCGCTTTTCCTCGTTTAAACAGGGAACGATAATGGATACTGTCACGCGAAACGGTTGTTCCATCAGTGGCATTTTGAGTCAGGCATAAAGTAGGAGGACTTATTTTACCACCATGCCCGTACAAGAATGACTGCTCAGGCAGGGTTGCCTGAGCAGTCATGGATCAGGTATTATTTCAGGGCAATCGCTTCAATTTCAACAATGCCACCCTTGGGCAAGCCAGCAACTGCGATGGTGGAGCGCGCCGGAGGATTGGACGAAAAATACTCGGCATAAATGGCATTCATCTTGGGAAAATCAGCCATGTCGCGCAAAAATACGGTTGTCTTGACCACCTTGTCCAGGCTGGTCCCCGCAGCTTCGAGTACGTTCTTAAGGTTGGTCAAAACCTGGCGGGTCTGCGCTTCCAACTCGGCGCTAACCAGTTCACCGGTGGCCGGGTCGATCCCGGTCTGCCCAGCGCAAAAAACAAACCCACCGCTTTCGATAGCCACGGAATACGGTCCAATGGCCTTGGGGGCTTTTTCAGAGTAAATTACTTTTTTTTCAATGCCAGTCATCCTATACCTCTTTATTGGTAGATTGGTTGATCTCCGTTGATCAGTCTCTATAGCAGTATACAATAAAATCGGCGAAGTAGGGACGCAGCGGCGCTGCGTCCTTATTGGGAAATTATGGATTTATTCGTTTTTGACATCCATCCCAATCCCTGGGGCCAGTTTTTATTTTTGCATTTGGCTGAGCGCCAGCAGGCCAAATACATAAAAGATCGTCGCCAATCCGGCCACAACCGGAAAGCCAAAGGACTGGTACACGAACGTGGCCAGCAGCGCGCCAATACCGCGTCCGATGGAGTGCCCGGTAAGATTAAACGACATGGCCGTGGCCCGCGCGCCCGGCAGAACTTCGGTCATCATCGGCACGTGGCTGACCATGACAAACTCAAAAGTGATGTAAAAGAAAAACAGGCCAACCAGCGCGCCAACTTCCGAGCGCCCCAGGAAAGGCAGAGCGATGGATGAAACTGCGCTGGCCACCAGGCCCAGGCCCAACGCGCGTTGTTTTCCAAGACGATCAGTGAAAAGCGCCACCAATCCTTCGCCGCTCAGTTCCGAGATACCAATCACCGCCGAAGCAGCCCCCAAAGCGGCAATTTTCAGCGCAAAGCGGTCTTCCAACCAGACCCCAAAGATCAAATTGACCATTTCATTGGCGGCACTGGCCCACAGCGCAATACTGATCGCCGCCAGGGTCGAACGATTGGTCAGCACGGTTTGAAAGTTTGCCCAGGGGCCAGCCGAAGGCGCATGATGTGGATCCTCGGACGGGATCATCCACCACAGGCTGATCCATAAGACCAGGCCCAAAATTGCCAGAAGCGGGAAAGGCGCGGACCAGCCGAAGCGCGCAATCAAAAAGCCCATCAACGGGATCCCGCCCATAAATGCAAACGACCAGCCCATCTCTGTAACCGAGAGCGCCAACCCGCGGCGTTCATAAGGAACACGATCACCCAGGTAAGCCTGCATGGCCGGGTCGAAAAGATATTTACCGAGCAGCGCCAGAATCAAGGCGATCGACAAGGTCAGCAGGGTTGGGAAGATGGCAACCAATCCAACCGCCAGGGTAAAGAGGCCAAGCCCGACCAACATCCCAAACTTGCGCCCGCGATGATCGGAGACTGATGAAACAAACGGAACAAAAATTCCGACAAAAGACCGCGAAGAAACAATCAGAGAGATGGTGGTCAGATCGACGCCCAACCCGCGCGCAAAAACCCCCAGGAATGGATAAGCCATCCGGTACGCGGTATTCAACACAGTACGGATAACAGTAAAGAAAGCCAGCTGTATTTTTAGTTTCATTGGGTAATATCGATGCAGAAGCCATCCACGCTAAATAAAAATTTGCGGCTGTCGAATGATCCACAAGACCAAAAGACAGCCAGCCAGTAGTTTACTCCAGGTTTAAACTATACCGAGGAGCGCGACAGCCACCAGCGCGCCAAGAAATAAGCCGCCAGCCAGGTAAGCAAATTTAAGCCCACGAAAAAAAAGATAATGACATAATTGCCCGAATTAAAAATCGGCGAGGGTGGCGGATGCATGATATTGGCAGCCACAGCAAAAATTGCGCGCAGAACGATGATATAGGCGATATTCGCAGCGGCGGTCAGTAGTTTATTAGCGATCATCCACAGGCCTGTTTGCATCAGCACGCCGACCACGGCAAATGTCAGCGCCAGGCGAAAGCGTGGCTCGGCCAGGAACAAGCCGTTCCAATTCGATTGCATGGCCCACAGCGAAAGCGGCAGGTAACTCACCCAGAAAACAATACCCGTGCGCCCAAAAGCCTCACACCAACGCAGAAAGGTAGCTTTGTATGGATCCAGGGCCTTGACGAACAGCGCCGACAGACCAAGCGCCCCGGCGATGGCAGCGGCAAAGAAAGCAATTTCTGCCGTCAATACCCAGGCGCCGTGCAAATAAACTATGCGCACATTTGACCCAAGCGCTTTCTCTTCTGGGCCGAGAAATGTGACGATGACGATCAGAGCGATGACACCGAAAAAGAAAAGTAAGGGGGAGGCTTTTGGCTTAGACATGGGCTAGATTTTACCTTAATTGGTCCTTGGAAATACAAACTGTCACCAAAACGACACGAAATTCCTGGAAATTTGGTAAGATTGTGTGAATATCACAGCCAGCCTGGAACCCATTCGACCTCAGATTTAGTGGCCGCCGGAATAACCCGATGAACAAAAACTCTTTTGAAAATATGTCGCAATCAGAGTTGATTGCCCACATTGAAAAACTCGCCCAGCAATTGCAAGAACTGAGCGCTGCCCGGAATGAACATCGCCAGGCCGTGGAAGCTTTGCTTGAAAAAGAGGATGAATACCGCATCCTGTTGGACGAATCCAGCGACCCCATTTTCACCTTTTTCCCGGATGGCACCTATCGCTATGTCAACCAGGCCTTTGCCGATGGGGTGGGTAAACCATTGGAAACCATCCTCGGCAAAAATATCTGGGATGTGTTCCCCAAAGACGAAGCGGATAAACGCTTTGCAGCCGTCAAATGGGTTTTTGAAAACGGCGAGAAGAAGGTCCTGGAAGTGCGTGTTCCCAGGCCTGATGGAGATATTTATTTCATCACCACAGTAAAACCGATTTTTAATGATGACAAGAAAGTGGTTTCTGTGCTGTGTATTTCCAAGGAGATAACTGAACGCAAACAGATTGAAAATGAGCTGCGCTTTTTGAGCACTCACGACGCGCTTACCGGCCTATATAACCGGCATTTCTTTCAGGAAGAGATGGAACGTTTTCAGCTCAGCCGCCTGTATCCGATCAGCATCGTCATGGCCGATCTGGACGGCCTGAAAATCGTCAACGACAGCCTCGGCCACGCCGCCGGAGATCTGTTGCTCAAGCGGGCGGCAGCATTCTTAAAGGAATCCTTTCGCACTGAGGATATTATCGCCCGGATCGGCGGGGATGAATTTATCATTCTGCTGCCGAAAACTACTCAAGATGAAGTGGCAGAAATTCTTTCCCGATTGCGCAGCGACCTTAAGAATCAAAATAAGCACATGTTAAATCTTTCAATCGGTTCAGCCACCAGCGAAAGCGATCAATCGCTTTATGATGTTATGCAGCGCGCCGACGCCCTGATGTATCAGGAAAAAGCCCACCGCAAAAACCAAACGTGACAAGCGGGGCTTAATCGCGTTCCCTTGCTTCAAGCTCGCCAATCAGGTCAAGCCTACTTTGATGGCGCCCGCCTTCATATTGGGCTTCTATCCATTCCTCGACCAATATTCGCGCCAAACCTTTCCCAACCACCAGCGCGCCGATGGCCAGTACATTGGCATTATTGTGCTTGCGTGCCAGCCTTGCCGAATAGGAATCGCTGCAAGCTGCCGCGCGCACGCCAGGGATCTTATTCGCCGCAATTGACATTCCAATCCCCGTCCCACAAATTAATATACCCAGATCAAACCCTGCTTGCGTAACCGCGAGACCCACTTTCTCGGCAAAAAGAGGATAATCAGTTCTCTGTTTGTCAAATGTGCCAAAATCATGGCATTCGACCTGGCGCTCGGCCAGAAACTTGACGATATCTTCTTTCAGTTCCATTCCAACGTGATCGCATCCGATTGCAATTTTCATTTTTCCTCGTTAACCGTTACTGGATCAGACGATTAAATCATTCACCTTTTGAACTGCGTCTTTGATTGTCAATCCCTTTTTAAATACCGACGAGGTTCCACCAACCAGCATGGTTGCGCCAGCGCGGAGAAGATGTGGGATGTTCTCGAAGCTTACATTGCCATCGACTTCAATTTCGATTTTTTGGCTGCGCTCATCCAATAATTTTCGTAATTGAGCGGTCTTGGCAATCGTTGCCGGGACCAGTTTTTGCCCGGCAAATCCCGGGTTTACCGTCATCATCACGACCAGATCCAGGTCATCGAGGACATACTCCAATATATTCAAGGAGCTGGATGGATTCAAGGCCAGGCCAGCTTTGATCCCAAAATCCCGGATTCTGGCCAGTTCACGCTGGATATGAGGGGTCGCCTCGGCCTGGAAAGATAAAAAATGTGGCTTTTCTTCGGCAAAGATAGGAATATGAATTTCCGGGTTTGAGACCATCAGATGCACATCAATGGGCAGTGCTGTCACGCTTTTGACCATCCTGAGTATGTCAAGGTTGAGACAAAAATTGGGCACAAAATGCCCATCCATGACATCAAAATGGATCGAATCCACTCCCGCTTGTTCAAGTTCGCGGATGTCCTGTTCAAGATGCCTGTAATCGGCACAAGCCAGGGAAGCGCAAATCGAAATATCGTTTTTCATAAATTGACCAACCTGATGAATTTAGTGTTGTCGCTGAGCGTTAACGCTCAGCGACAACACTATTTTACCTTAAGGATGGGCCGAGGAACATTAGCCTTGAGGGTCAGCTTGATTGGGCGCATCGATCTTGAAAGCGTTCGGACAATGCGCGCAATTGTCCTCAGCCATCCAATCGAATATAATCGAAACGAAAACCCATTGGAGGCTGTCATTTTTCCTCCAAGTTATCACTGAAGGGAACCCGCAATGATCAGAATTGGCATGGATATCGGTGGCACAAAAATCGTCATTGCCGCCTTGGACGAAACCGGGAAACTGGTCTCCTTTCGGAAGGTGCCTTCGACAAAAACGCTGGCCTTTAAAGATAACGTCATCGATTCTTTGCATTTTTTTCTGGATGAGTATTTTGAACAGGAGGGTTTCGACCGGAAGCTGATCAAAGGCATCGGTATTGGAGTCCCCTCGGTGCTGGACAGCAATACCCAGGAAATCGTCTCCACTCCGAATCTGCCCGGGTTCAACCGGCTCCCCCTGGGAAAACTGTTATCCCCAAAAATCGGCATCCCGGTCTTTGTTGAAAACGATGTCAACCTGATCGCCCTGGGCGAACATTCTTTTGGGCGCGGGCTGGGCATTGCTGACCTGGCTTGCATCTATGTTGGCACGGGATTGGGCTGTGGTCTGATTCTAAACAACCAGCTCTATACTGGCGCCGATGGCGCCGCTGCCGAATTTGGGCATACCATCTATACGCCGAATGGCCGCTTGTGCGGCTGTGGGGGCCGTGGCTGCTACGAAATGTATTGTTCCGGGGTGGCTTATACATACGCAGCGCAAGAGATATTTAGTCCAGCAGAACTTAACGAACTGCAATCAGGCGATACGTTTGGCCCCTTTGCCCTGGCCGAAAAAGTTATCCAGGCGGCTCGAGCCGGTCATCCACAGGCCAGGGAAACCATCGAAGGCTCCTTTTCCATCCTCGGTTTAGCCATTACCAACCTGGTCAATCTGCTCAATCCCAGGCTCATTATTCTGGGTGGAGGTATCCTGTCCGGCTGGCCGGAAGGGCTGGACATTGTTCAAAAAACGGTCTATGCCCAGGCGCGTTCGGTGTCCCGAGATCGACTGGTTTTTGCTGCGCCAATGTTACATGAAGAAGCCGGGCTGTACGGAGCCGCGCGCCTGGTGGATATTCAACAACCTGCATAATTTTGCTGGATCTGTTTAGCGAAATCTTTATGAAATCTACAAACAAACTACACACAATCTTGAGATTTGGATGCTATCATTTGGATAGTTAACCATAAGGAGATCGTTATGAAAAAGACTTGGAAGTGGATCCTCGGGATCTTTCTTGTATTAGTAGTAGTTGCGGCGCTGGTCGCCGTGCCATTTGCCATGCGCAGTTATATGTTCGCAAACAACCTCACAAACGTTCTGCCGCAAGCGCGCTGGAACACAGGCCCAATGATGGGCGGAAATGATGGTTGGCAGCACCCGCAGACGCCCGGTTATCAAGGCGATTATTACAAGCGCAGCGGGCCGATGATGGGTAATGGCGGGCGCGGATCCATTCACGACTTCGCTTTCTCCAGTCGATTCTCACCCTTCGGGTTTGGGTTTATGTTCCTCGGCGGACTTCTGCGCCTGATCCCCCTGGCGCTGTTTGCCCTGCTGGTCTACGCTATCTATCAACTCGGCAGACGCTCAGGCCTGCGCTCGAACCTGGCTGCCGCGCCTGTTTTGCCGGCAGCGACCGAAGCGCAGAATATCGAAAAACCAGCCGAATAACTCAACCATCGCAGGTTTCCCACCCCGGAATTATCGGGGACTACCCAGGACGGAGGCTTATGACCCCCGTCCTTTTTTATATTTGCTCGCTGGGTAGTTAGAGAACCCCCTGACTGTCTAATAGGTGTTCTGATGTGCTATTCCTGACTATGCAATCCGCTGAATCTTAGGCGGTTTCTCCACAGTATTCTTTAACATTCAAACTGGAAAGGCGACTCCATAAGGCTGTTATTGAACCCAAGGGAATTTCATTGATTCAGTATGCTCTCGATTTGTGCTAAATCTACCTCGCTGAGTTGGAAGTCAGTGGCGCCGATGATGCCTTCCACCTGCCTGGCACTCCGCGCACCCACGATTGCGCCTGTGACTGCGGGTTGACGCAAAGTCCATGCGATCGCAACTTCGCCCGTAGAACGCCCGTGTTTTTCCCCAATTCCTCTTAAGCAATCGACCAATTTTAGGTTAATTGTAAGCTTTGGTTCCCTAAACTCGGGATCGCGTTGGCGCCAATCATTATCCGGCAAGTTGGCCGCCCGCTCGCGCGTCATCGCGCCGGTCAACAAGCCTGAGAACATGGGTGAATAGACGATCACCCCAATGCCTTCCTGCTGGCAATATGGCAGGGTCTCAGCCTCAATCTCCCTGCGGATCAAGGAGTAAGAGGGTTGAAGTGAGGTGATCGGGGCTATTGCCTGCGCTCGTTTCAGCTGATCTACGTTGAAATTGGAGACCCCGATCCAGCGTATTTTCCCTTCCTGCTTAAGCCTGGCCAATATTCCCCATGCTGCATCGATATCGGCCATGTTATCTGTTGGCCAGTGAATCTGGTAAAGGTCGATTGTGTCCACCTGCAAACGCCGCAGGCTATCCTCACATTCGCGCCGAATGGAATCGGCTTCAAGGACCTTGAATATCTTGCCTTGCTGGTCCCAGCGCAAACCGCACTTGGTAAAGATGTAAGGGCGGACTCCTGACCAACCCGTCAGCGCGCGAGCCACAACCTCTTCAGAGTGGCCAATTCCATAAGCAGCAGCCGTATCGATCCAGTTAATCCCAAGATCCAATGCGCGATGAATCCCCTCAATGGAATCTTTGTCATCCTGTGGTCCCCAGGCATATTCATAACCGGTTCCGCCAATCGCCCAAGCGCCAAAACCAAGGGTCGTAATATTAAGATCTGAATTTCCAAGCGCCTTTGTTTTCATTTTTCTCTCCAAGACTAAGGAATGCAAATAGGATAACAGCCATATTGCAGGCACGTTTCTACCATAGTACGATAGTTCTCAACCAGATCACCAATAAAGCATGGCATCGAGAAAAAGCTGTTTTAACTGCGAGGCGTCCGCGGGTCGTGGAGAAAGCTTCGTCACCCGGTGCTGCGGTAGCGTCCCGTTGACCAGCCAATCCACATCTTCAGGTGTGTACCCCACAGCTTGCAACCCATTTGGCATATCAGTCTTTTTCATCAGGTCGATAATCACATCAGCCAGAAGGTCACCGGCCCTGGCTGGATCGGCGGTTTCAGTTCTCGCGCCCATCAGCCGGGCAGCATACAGGTGACGAGCAGGGTCTGCCGGAGCAGTGAAACGAAAGACTGCCGGAGCATTGAGCGTTACTGCCATTCCGTGAGGAATCAATGGACGCTCGTTGGGGTAACCTTCAACATGAAAGCTGCGCACTCCACCTGAGACCGGATAAGACATGCCGTGCGGCAAATGTACCCCGGCATTGCCAAAACCGATACCAGCAAAACAGGCTGCCAGTAGCATCTGACCACGCGCATCATCATCCTGCGGGTTGTTCATGGCACGCACAATATTACTTGTGACCATTTCGATAGCCCTGGCAGCCCAGATATCGCTGATTGGGTTGGCTCCCTGGTAAGCCGGACGGTGAGCAGGGCTTTCCGGCGCGGGGCGCTGATCGAAGGGCAATGCTGTCAGCGATTCAATCGCATGGCAGAGCACATCCCAACCGGTGCAGGCTGCCACCATCCTTGGCAAGCTGCGGGTATTAAGCGGATCGACAACCGCCATCGTTGGGCGCAAGAAAGGATGCGCAATGCCGGTTTTGACATTCATCTTTTCTAGATCGAAGATCGCCACGCCGGTGGTCTCGCTGCCGGTACCAGCGGTGGTGGGTATGGCGATCATGGGGGCTAATTTCCCAGGTATCAACTTCCCCAGTCCAATAGGCGCATTGACGTAAGTCATCAAGTCCGCCGGAAAAGTGGCATATAGGTTCGCCACTTTCGCCGTATCCATTGTTGACCCGCCACCAATTGCCACATAACCATCGAACTTACCCTGCGTGGCAAAAGCAATCGCAGTTAAAAACGAATGATCGGTTGGTTCAATGCGTATCTGATCAAACAACTCACAGACAATACCTTCGGCTTTCAGTGATTCCAATACAATCGCCACTGGTTCCTGGCCGATCAGGCACGGGTCCGCCGCTACCATCACCCTTGTTGCACCCAGCCTTTTCATGTCAAAACCAATTTCGCGTGTGGCGCCCGGCCCATACTTGAGATTGGATGTGTTCATCATAAAGGCAGTTTCAAATCCCATCGGAAACTCCTCAGACAAAACTATACTCGAAAACGATCATATATACGCTGATTTACTGACTGCAAGGCCGGATAAATCTGGCGATAAATTTCTATCAGTTCGGCATACAACGGAGTAAGTTTGGTATCCGGTTCAAAGACTCTTCCAGGTTTGTAAACCCGCTCGGCTGCCTCAAACAAATCTTTGTAGACTCCGCTGCCTACGCCTGCTTGCATTGCTGCACCCAGAGCAGTCGCTTCCTCTACTTGAGGGACTTCGATTGGACGACCACACATATCGGCTTTGTTCTGCATCCAGAATTCGTTGCGCACAGCTCCACCGATGGCAATAATGCGGTCAGCAGACTGTCCGGCACCTTTCTCTACGGCGCCGAGCATCTCCATAAATGCATAATCCAACCCTTCAATCACTGAGCGCAGTAAATCTTCTCTTTTAGTATTGTCGTTCAGCCCCAGGAATGTACCCAGCGAACGCGGGTCCAGATTTGGGCAGGTTACACCGTTGAAATGCGGCAGAAAGAAGATGCCATTTGCACCGGGTGGGGAACTGCGCGCTTCTTCCATTAAATTTGACCAAACAGTACCCCGACCACTCTCTGCAAGACGGCGCGCTTCCGTTCCATGCTGGTCTTTATACCATTCCAACATACTGGCGGCAGTACCGCCGCCCCACAGGCAGTAAGCACCAGGGACTGAACTGGCTTCCAATGTCAGACCAAGTTGGCGGGTTTCAGGTTTCCAATCCGGGCTGAAGGTAGGGGTCAAAACCAATTCCCATGTGCCGGTTACATCCAAGACTGAACCTGGTGAAAGCACACCGGCAGCCGGTGCGCCGATAAGATAATCGTGCCCGCCCTGATAGATCGGTGTGCCAGCTTGCAAACCTGTATCAAGCGCAGCCCTGGCTGTCACTTCACCAATGTAAGAACCACTCGGCTGCGGGGTAGGCAACAAATGGCGCGGGAGACCTGCTTCACGCATCAACTCATCCGACCAGGTCAATTTACGCTGATCAAACAACAATGTCGGGGATGCATCAGTATAGTCAGTGGAATATTTGCCGGTCAAACGGTAGTTGACGTAGTCTTCCACAATCAGCCACTGGCAGACCCGGCTGGCAATCTGTGGCTCGTTCTCCTGCAGCCACATAAATCGTAAAACTGTGCTCCAAACAAATGGCTGCCAGCCAGTAACCTGGAAGGTTTTCTCCAACCCCACCTGCTTCAACCACCAATCATACTGGGTTGTTGTGCGAGTACATAGCCAATTGATAAATGGATAGACAGGTTCGCCCTTCTCGTCCAGAGGAACTGCGTCCGCCCCCAATCCTGTTACAGCAGCGGCACGAATATGATCTGCAGATCCCAGGCGGCTGACAGCCTCTTTAATAGCTGCCGAGATACCCTGCCAGATTTCCTCCGGCATGAAGACCTGCCAGTTAGGGTGAGCGGCATCATTCGCCAGTGATCGGGTTGGCCGGCTAGCCTGTGAGACTACATTTCCATCCAAATCATAGACCAGGGCTTTCATGCTTGTTGAGCCCACATCGATACCCAGCAAGTATTCCATGCACTACCTCCACAGGTATTTTTAACCCTTGAGTCCACCCTTCGCCAAGCCCTTGACCATATTGCGCAGGAGAGTGCCGGCTGAGTTAGGAAGGGATCTTTTTACCAATTTGCGAAAACGGCTAACCAGGCCGGGAAGTCATCCGGATTTCAGCGTTAGCCATCACAAGGGGTGGGCAACAGGCATCCGCTGCCCACCCCTGCTCCACACTTGAAAACTAAAAACTGTTACTGGACCTTACCATCCATATAGTCTTTCAGAGTCTTGCCAGGATAGTAGTGCTCGAAGGCCGCTTCCACGTTTTCTTTCGTAATTGCCATGTTGGCATAGAAGACGATGCCTGGGATATCTGCACCATTGAGCAGGTTGACGATCTCGCTCATAGCCCATTTCGCGGGCGCGATGGAAGAGTAGGCCGCAGTGCCAATTATGTCGCCATCGAAGATTCCCTTCAAGATAGGCTTGTCATTATCGACAGAGGACAGGATGATGTCCGTCTTCTTATTTGCTAACTTGGCGTTCAGCATCCCAATGGTGGCCGAGGAATACAGGCCCCACGCGCCAATCATATCAGGGTTGGCCTTGATAGCTCCGTCAAACGCTTTGTAATGATCTTCGGGTGAAATGCCGGTTAACTCAATGACTTTAATATCCGGGTACTTTGTAAAGACATCCGTGAAGCCCTTAGCGCGGGTGGCAGCGTTGGGATGCACGAAAGGCAGCGTCTGATATACGATGGAACCTTTCATTGGTTTGCCGGTTGCCAGCAGGGCTTTTTCAAGCAGTTCACCAGCGATTGTGCCTTGCTCGACAGTGTCCGAGATGACGGAAGCGTATGTGTTTCCAGCAAGAGGCGCATTCAGCGTAACCACCGGTATATTAGCCTTCTCAAGTGCATCGAGAGCGGTCTTCACGCCAGTGAAATCGCACGGGGCCAGGATTACGCCATCCACCTTTTGAAGGATCCACTGCTCAATCGCCTGATTCTGAGCAGCCTGGTCGTAGTTCGCGTCGTTGACCAGCAACTCAACACCAGACTCCAATGCCGCAGCTTTCATGGTCTCAAGGATCATGGAGCCAACTTCATCTACAGTATAGTATACAGAGAAGCCAATCACATACTTCTTGGCAGCCTTGGGCATCTTGGTTGTCAATTCGTCAGGTACTTTTACAGCACCCTTCGATTTAATTGTCACAGCAGCGTCGACTCCAACTGCCTTGTACCAACCATTCAAGTCAAAGACAGCAGTTGGATCTCCAACATAGGTAAAATCTGCTTTATTGGCATTTTCCGGAGGCGCAGCAGTGGGCACCACGGTTGGAACAGCTGTTGGTACTACAACCGGGGCAGTTGTTGGCGCTACAACCGGGGCAGTTGTTGGCGCTACAACCGGGGCAGCTGTAGGCGTTGCAGCCGGGGCGCAAGCCGGGAGAATAAAAACCAGGATCAGAAAGAGCGATGCCAAACATGACAGTTTTTTCATTGTCTTTTCTCCTTAATTGTATTTTGAAAGAAATTCCGATAGCCGAGGTTCCTTGATACAAAATCGAATAGAATTAGGTTATGCACTCCTTTCTTTGGTTCTTTCGCTTGCCTTTGTCATGGTCCCGGTATCTGCACGGGAATATCGTCCAAGGAACGCGATCATCTTTGGCTGGACTTTAACGCATTGTCCATCAGTACTGCGAGGATGATGACCAGGCCTTTGACCAATATCTGCACGTGGTACTGGGCTCCCAGTAGTGACATACCGTTGTTAAGGGAGGCCATAATCAGGCAGCCTCCCAGCGTTCCCCATATCGAACCGACTCCTCCGGAAATTGCTGTTCCGCCAAGGATAACGCCTGAAATACTGTCCAGCGCCAGGTCAGTTCCCGCTCCTGGCAGACCAGAGTTCATCAGGGCAGCGAGTATCAAGCCGGAAATGAAGGCATACAACCCGCTCATCGTGTATGCCGCAATCTTGACCATACTTATGTCAATTCCGGCCACCCTCGCCGCTTCCGGGTTGCCTCCAATGCTCCGCACATAGAATCCGAACTTGGTCTGCGTGAAGAGGAACCAGGATATCAGCAGGACAACCAGTGAAATGATGACGGGCGAAGGGATGAGATTGAACAGCAAACCGTTTCCGAAAAAGTCCGCAAAATACGGGATCACAATTTGAACTGGTTTACCGCTTGTGAGCGTAAGAGCGAGTCCCCGATATATGTTCAGAGTAGCCAGAGTCACAAGGAAGGGCTCGATCTTTCCTTTGACAGAGACAAACCCGTTGAGGAAGCCTAACAACATGGCACCAAACATCACGATGAGAAGTGCCGGGAGCACCGGCATAAACCCGCCGCGTACAAGCAATGCGAAACCGACGCCCACAACGGCCGCTGTAGAACCCACCGAAAGGTCCAGCCCTCCTAATGTAATGATAAACGTCATCCCCAATCCGGCTATAAGCACGTAGCTCATGTTCTTCATTATTGAAAGCAGGTTTGAGGGATCGATGAATACCGGCTTCAGCGAAGAAAATACTGTCATCAGCACAACTAAGATCAATAATGTGCGATACTGGATGATGAGATGTCTGATCGTCGGCCTGGATGTCTGGGCAGTAATGGTTTGTTCTTGCATCGCTCTCTATTCCTTTCGGTTGATACGTGGGATGCCTATTGAGTCTTCTGAGTGGCCAGGGTCATAACACGCTCCTGAGTCATCTCATCCTTCGATACGATACCTTTCATCCGTCCTTCTTGCATCACCATAATCCTGTCCGCCACGCTGATGAGCTCGGGCAGCTCGGACGAGACCATCACGATCGCCGCGCCACGTGCGGCAAGTTCACCCATAATCGAATAGATCTCGGTTTTTGCTCCGATGTCGATACCGCGAGTAGGCTCATCAAAAATGATTACCTCGGGAGAGAAGTCCAGCCATTTGGCAAGCGCCACTTTTTGCTGGTTTCCGCCTGAGAGCGAACCGACGATTTGCTCGATCCCGCTCACTCTTATGTTCAGCGTTTTCCGGTGGTTGTTGGCAACAGCTTTGAGATTTGACCAATTCAGGTAACCCGCGAAGGATGGCTGCTGCGCGTTGACCATATTGATGTTCTCGTATACCGGAAGACATAGCACCAGTCCAGACTTTTTTCTGTCCTCGGTAACATATGCGATTCTGTGCTTGATGGCGTTCCGCGGGTTCATCGGGCGGAATTCTTCGCCATTAAGAAATATCTTTCCTTCAGTCATGGGACGCATTCCAAAAAGCGCTTCCAGCGTTTCGGTTCGCCTTGAGCCAACCAGTCCACCGATGCCAAAGATTTCGCCCTTGTGCACGTAGAAGGAAATCCCCTTGGTCAATTCGCCACAGGCCAGGTTCTCGACTTTCAAAACGACTTCACCGATTGGAACCACTCGCTTGGGATAGACGTTGGTTAGTTCTCGCCCAACCATCATCGTTATAAGGTCTTTTTCCTTCACGTCCGAGTTGTTTACCGTGCCCACCAGTTCTCCGTCCCGAAGAACCGTGATTCGGTCCGCGATGCCGCCGATCTCGTGCAGCCTGTGGGATATGTAGATAATCGCGACGCCATTGGCTCTTAGACCGCGGATAATGTCCATGAGCTTGTCGGCGTCATTTTGTGATAAGGATGAAGTCGGTTCATCCATCAGGACGATTTTGGCTTTGGAAGTGACGGCTTTTGCGATCTCCACTACTTGCTGCTGGGCAATGGATAGATCCTTGACAAGCCAATTCGGGTTTATCTCACTCTGGCCTATGTCTTGCAAAGCCTGTGCAGCGATGGCCTGGTATTCATGCTTTCTGAGCATGAAGCCTTTGAACTGTCCCTGCTTATCCAGGACGAGGTTCTCCGCCACAGTCATATGGGGGCAAAGTGTCAATTCCTGGTAGATTGTGTGAATAGATGCCACAATCGCATCCTTGGGGTTTCTAAAAGTTACCGGTTTGCCGGCGATTAGCATTTCACCACCGTTGTCAGGCTGGTGATATCCACTCAAAATCTTAATCAACGTCGACTTGCCAGCACCGTTCTCGCCCAGCAACGCATGGACTTCGCCACTCTTTACGCTCATATCGACGTTCTTTAGCGCTACGACGCCAGGAAACGTCTTGCTGATATGCCTCAATTCGAGTATGTACTCACCCGTGCTCATCCAAACCTCCTACCAGTTGGTTCCCATATCAAACCCAAGGCACCAGCGCAGTAATATTCAATATCGTCTGGATGAGCACAAGCGGCAAGAACAGTAAGTTTGGCGGCCATGGCAAATCCTTATCGCGTGCCAAGCTCAACTGGCGGAAGCAAACGATATGCTTTTTGGTTTGGCCAGGTTTTTACGACTCGGAAGGCTTCCGCATATTTACAACCACTCTGGAAGCCTCGCAGCTTATTGACGATTTCCAAATACTCAAACCAGTCCTTGAAACCGAACTGTTTTTCGAGGAAATCTCCATGTTGGCTGGAGTGCTGGCGGAAAGCCAGGCACTTCTGCTCGTATTCCTGGGTAATGTCAACATAATGATCCGGTGGTGCCGGACGGTTCATGCCCGAGGGCTCAAAATAGAATACGGTAGGGATATGGTCGATGGGTGGGTATTCGGTACCAGGTATATTGGCTGTGCTGGCCCAAATGGCAGCGCGATAAGCCAACTCTCCAACGTTTGAATGATCATGGGTGTAATCATCGCGATCATGGGTCAGGATCACATCTGGGTTCGTGCGACGGATCAGGTCAACAAACTTTTTCCAGGAGCTGTTATCCAGCCATACCTCGCCATCTCGATAACCCAGCATGATCAACTCGCTTGCGCCGATTACCTGTGCGGATTTTTGGGCTTCGATCGCACGTATGGCCTCGATCTCCGGACCACTCAGGTTTTTGGTGCCCACATTCCCCGTGCAAGCAATGCCGATGCAAACCTTATGCCCTTCTTTGACATAACGGATCAGAGTGCCGGCGCAAGATACATCAATATCATCTGGGTGAGCACCAACTGCCAGGACAGTAAGTTTTTCAGGCATGGTGTTATTTTCTCCTTTCAAAGGTTCGCGCTCGCCGAAGAGAAGATGATGACCGGCTCCGCAAATGGACAGGGTCTTTGTAATTTTGATGCAGACCCACTTCAAGGCTATTCCAGGTCAACGCGTCCCAAACTGGACTGGCGGAAGCAACCGATAGGCCTTTTGGTTTGGCCAGGTTTGCACAATGCGGAAGGCTTCCGCATACTTACAACCGCATTGGAACCCGCGCATTTTGTTGACCACTTCCAAAGCTTCGAACCAGTCCTTCACGCCAAACTGTTTCTCAAGGAAATCACCATGCTGGCTTTCGTGTTGGCGGAAAGCTTCCACTTTTTGATCGTATTCCTGAGAAATATCAACGTAATAATCAGGTGGCGCTACGCGATGAGTGCCGATGCTTTCAAAATAGAATACCGTCGGGATGTGATCAATTGGCGGATATTCGGTCCCGGGTATGTTGGCTACGCTAGCCCAAATGGCCGCGCGGTAGGCCAGCTCACCAACATTGGAATGATCATGAACATAATCATCGCGCTCATGGGTGATAATTACATCCGGGTTGGTGCGCCGGATGAGATCGACGTACTTTTTCCAGGATTGGTTATCCTGCCAAATTTCGCCATCCAGAAAGCCCATAATGATCAACTCGGCGCCGATGATATCGGCAGCTTTTTTTGCCTCAACAGCGCGGATGGCTTCGATCTCCGGACCAGTGTGGATCTTGGAGCCGACATTGCCTGTCGCAGCAATCGCCATGATCACTTTGTGTCCTTCTTTGACGAAACGGATCAATGTTCCAGCGCATTGGAGTTCAGCATCATCCGGGTGGGCGGAACAACATAGTACGGTGAGTTGCTTGGTCATTGCAAAAACCTCCTGTGAAAGATTATTAATGGAAGCACGAGTCGATTTTTCGTACCATGATCAGAAAATTAGATGGAACTGCCTGTTATGTTATCGTAATCGCATTACAAAGTTGGCAATAAGATTTACGAAGCCATTCATCCAATCCAAATGCAAGGATTTTCTAACGCCGGTCCCGGGATGGATTTTGATTTATTCGCATTCATGCTTGCTCAGGCCTTTTCTCTTCAGGTAGAGGGCCGGGGTCTTCTGCAGGGTAGCCCCATGCTTTTTGTATCTGTCGTTCCACAAATTCGCGTGCCCGGATAGATGTGTTTAGATGATCACCGGTTTGATCCATTTGCGCCCACATTTCAACCCCAATGGGGCCAGAATAATTCATCTCAAAAAGAGTCGCAAAAGCCTCTTCAAAGGCTACGATCCCGGCTCCAAACGGTACTCCACGTAAAACCCCTGGGCGGGTATCCTTGACATGCACTCCCACCAGGTAGCCTTGAGCGAGTGGTAGCTCGACAAGAGGTTGATAACCAGCAGCAGTCATGTTTCCGATGTCCGGATAGGCATTGAACCAGGGGGAGTTGATTTTTTTTACGAAACGCATGACTTTTTCAACAGAATCAACTGTGGCGACATCGACATTTTCGAGTGCCAGCATCACCCCGCAGCCACTAGCCCACTTTGTGCCTTCGAGTAAGCCTTCAAGATAGCGAGCGCGCGAATCTTCAGTTGAAGGTTCATAAAAGGCGTCATAGCCCATGATCTGAATGATCCGGATACCAATATCTGCGGCGAGATCGATCGAACGATGGAGAATATCCAAGCCTTGCCGGCGTAAAGTTTCCGAGGCGCTGCCAAGCGGGAATTTACGATGCCCGCTGACGCCCATTGTCATTATCCCTATCCCCGCATCTTCAATCGCTTTTTTTACAGATTTCCGTTCGGCGGTTGTCCATTGCAGGCGTGCCAGGCGCAATTCACTTTCATCAATCGATATTTCGATAAAATCATAGCCAGCTTTAGCCGCCATGCTCAGTCGTTCAGCCCATCCCAACTCATCCGGGAAAGCTTTTTCGTATATTCCGATTGGCAAAAGCGAGTTTAAGGTCATTAATTGCCTTTATTCCAATCCAGCATGAAACAAAAAAATTAAGCCAATTGGCCAAAAAAATTAACGTAAATGTTCTGATACTCTTCGATTTGCGCCTGGCTGAGAATAATGGGCTGCCCGTGAAGCATGGCAAAGTGAGTGACCATCGCAATTTCTTCGACTTCAATTGCGGCTGCAGTCGCTTTCCAAACGGTGCTTCCGATCGTATAAGTTCCGTGGTTTTGCATGATAATGGCTGTGGACTTTCCAATCTTCAAAATGATCTCGGCTCCAATATCCTCGCCTCCGACTGCCTTGTAAGCCCCGATCGGAATTTCACCGCCGAGTAAGGCACAGGTGGAGAGGCAGGGTGGGATCGGTTTACCCAGAGCGCCAAAAATATTTGCATACGGCGAATGGGTATGGACGATGCCAAAAAGGTCCGCTTTGTGGTTATAAAGATACAAATGTGTGGCGGTATCGCTGGATGGTCTGAGAGTGCCCTCGATGATATTTCCTTTCAGATCCATGACAATCAGATCTTCAGGCGTGAGCTTATCGTAGCTGTAGCCGCTCGGTTTGATCACCATCAAGTTCGTTTTTGGATCGAGACCGCTTACCGTTCCACTACTCATGGTTACCAGGCGATTCTTGGGTAATTCCAAAAGGCAATCATAGACTTCCTGGCGTAGCTCAGTTAACATAATTTATTTTCCTTTCCTGAAAAATCATACAAATGAATTTAATTGCTTCGAATGTGGTTATGGGCGATATCAACGGACATAACCGCCCAAACCACCGCCATCGATCACCAGAGCATTGCCGGTCATCTTGGCTGAACGATCACTGGCGAGAAAAACAGCAAGTTCCGCAATTTCAGCAGGATCAATGATCACCCCCAATGCATTATTTTTTTTATAGTCTTCCTCGAGCAGCGCAGGGTCAAAACCGTGGATTTTCGCCCTGGCAGCCCTCAATTCGGGGGTCCACATGGCACTGCCCCCAAATACCGCTCCCGGGAGGATGCTGTTGGCGCGAATATGATCCGAGCCAAACTCATTTGCGATGGTCCGGGCCATGTGCAGCACAGCGGCTTTCGAAGCGTTATAAGCAAGGAAATGCTTGCTCGGTTTGAGGGCGTTGTCGCTGTTGGTAAAAATCAATACTCCACCGGTTTGTTGCCGCTTGAAAACCTTGATAGCTTCTCGCGAAACCAGGAAACTGCCGGTGCAATTGACGTTCATCACCCAGTTCCATTGCTCAAGGGTGCATTCATCCGATGGAACGCTGATGCTGACCCCGGCATTGTTAACCGCGATATTGAGCTTGCCAAAATGGTCATAAACATTCGTCACAGCAGAAACCACATCTTCCTCAGATGTAATATCGCAAGCCACAACCAGCACGTTACCGGCGGCAGTTATCTCTAATAACTGGTCTTGCGCTTGCTGCAAGGCAGACGCATTCCGGTCAATAAGCGCCACCAAAGCGCCTTCTTCGATGAACCTTCTGGCGATCACCAAACCAATCCCGGACGCGCCGCCGGTAATTAATGCCACCCGCCCGGTTAATTCCCCGCGATTTCGATTTTCCAATGGACTGTTTGTTGGTTCAGGAGTCATTTTTTTGATATCTCCTATAGACAAATAATCTGCTATGCAAGTTGACGAGATAATGATTTGGAGCTATTGCAAGAGACTCTTATGATGCCTTTTCTTCAATATTGAACAAACTTCTTACCGTTCACTGTAAAACTTTGCAGTGGCGTGCTGCCTCATGCAGCCCGATAGACCGTGAAAGTAAATGCATCGGCCACGTAATATTCATCCGACAGGGTGATTGGTTCGCCTTCAGAATTGCAATCCACCTGCTCCAGATACAAAATGCTGATACCGCGAGCAACTTGCAATTTTTCAGCAAGATAATTTTCAGTCGAAACCGGGTGGACCCAGGCGATACCATGATGAACATCAATCGATAAACGATCTCGCATATAGGAGTACATGGATTGGTTTTCTTTAACAAAACTTTCAATTTCTTTGATAATCGACTCAGTCGTCGCTTGCGGATCAAAATATTTCCTGGGAATGTAATCCAGGGTAAATGCTATCCGTCGATCATTGGCCAGGCGAACACGCTCAAGGATGATCAAAGGGTTGCCCGGGTCCAGGCCAAGACGCGAGGCAACATGCTCACTAGCCGGTCTTTCAACAACCAATACCTCAGCGCAGCCCACCTCAGCCCCTGATGACTGGATCAATTGCGTTACACCTATATTGATATTCAGGTTATCGTAGGCGGGAGGGTCCTTGGCCACGAAAGTGCCAACACCCCAGCGGCGGAGAACAAACCCACCATGTTCAAGAATAGTGAGGGCTGAACGGACAGTGCTGCGGCTTACATTCAGCTTCGCAGCCAGAACCGGTTCATTGGGCAACTGGCTTTCACGCTCAAGCTTGCCGGTCATGATCATTTCACGGAGTTGTTCAGAAACCCGTTGCACAAGATTCACGCTGTCATGGGCTTCTTCGATCTTCAATATTCGGTTATCTGAACCTGAGTTTGTTTCCATAAGCACCTATCAAGATGTAGGACAACATACTTTTATATAATAACCAAATAGCATATAAATGTCAAGATAATGGCAGATATTACCACTTGACATGCCTATTTAGCGCTGTTATACTGAAATTAAGCTGTTTTTGGACATTTAGATGTCCGATATCTATGATGAATTTCAGGATTTGATGAAATTACAGCGATTCTAATTTTGATGTTGTATGACATTGTCCCACTGTTTTGTATTTAATAAACCGGGCTATTCTCATTTTTCCGTTTGACCCGGATACTTGAACACTTGCCCAGGAGGCTTATAACGATGGAAAAGCTTGCAATCGATGGCGGCACGCCGGTGAGACTGAAGAATCCAATTGTTGAGACCGATGTTTTTGAACAGGATGAATTGGATGCTCTCATCCAGGTCGCAAAAGAGAAAAAACTCCGGCGCGCTGATGCGGCCCTGCAATATGAACGCGAGATCGCGGAATGGTTTGGCGTTAAACATGCCATTGCAGTTTCCAGTGGCACGACGGCGCTGCATATTGCCCTGGCGGCTTTTGGGATTGGGCCGGGTGATGAGGTGATCGTCTCGCCTTATACCTTTGTAGCCTCAGATACGTGCGTTCTCGAACAAAATGCAATCCCGATATTTGCGGATGTCGACCCGAAGCACCTAACCCTTGATCCGGAAGATGTCGCCAGGCGCATCACCAAACGCACAAAAGCCATTATCCCCGTCACAATTTCGGGCAGCCTGGTCGACATGGACCCGATCATGGATCTGGCGAAAAAACACAACCTGTGGGTATTGGAAGATGCCTGCCAGTCGCTGGGCGCCAGGTATAAGGGCCGTCTGGTTGGAACTATTGGACATGTGGGCGTGTTCTCCACTGTTACCGGCAAGATCACCAATACCGGCGAGGGTGGTTTTGTGATCACAAACGATACCGATCTCTTCGAAAAAATGTGGGGGTATCAGGATTTCGGTCGTAAACGTTCGCTAGGCGGCGCTTCGAAATACCATTGGGGCCTGCCCTGCACCAACTACCGCATCACCAATATGCAGGCTGCCATCGGCATCCACCAGATGCGCAAGGCCTGGAATATGATCGCGAAGCGCACCGAGAATGCCCATTACCTCTCCGAAAAGCTCAAAGATTTGCCAGGGATCGTCCTTCCAGCAGACTCTCCCTGGGGCGAAAGAGTGTTTTTTTATTACCTGATCAAGATCCTGCCGGAAATACTCGGCACCGATATGCTTAATTTTGCATTGGCATTGGCAGCCGAAGGTGTTTACAACGAAAAATATTTGAGCACCACGCGGTGGATGATCCCCCAACACCTGGAACCGCTCTTTGTGGAAAAGAACGGTTATGGCGGTACGAAATGCCCGTTCGAATGTCCGATGTATGAAGGCAAGGTGGACTATTATCGCGGGTTGTGTCCGGTGGCTGAAAGCGCCTGTGAGGACGTCTTCTGGCTAGCAAGTGTGCACCCTCTGTTGGAAAAACAAGACCTGGATGACATCGCGACAGCCGTCAGAAAGGTTGTCAACGCGTTCATCGAAAAGAAAGCCCAGGGCATTCATGTTGAATATGCAACAGATGCGCACCGGGCACTCATGTAAAAATTCGCATGTCGGAGAATACATTATGCCTGAAACCAATCAAACGGCAATGGAAATCGGCCTGGATCAAATTGGTGTCGTGACGGAGGACCTGCAGGGCATGGTCCGGATGTTCAAGCAGCTCTTTGAAATTGGACCTTTCCGCGTGATGGAATGGCCAATTGAAGGGGTCGACCCACAGGCAACTTATCACGGAGCGCCAGGCAATTACCGGCTTTTGCTGGCATTTGGCTCGGTCGGCTCTACCCAGATTGAAATTGTGCAGCCGTTGGAAGGCCTCAATATTTACAGTGATTTCCTGAAGAGCCACGGGCCAGGCCTCCACCATATCCGACTGACGGTTGCAGATTTTGAATCAAGAACAAAGGCGCTGGAGGCAGCCGGCATCGAGAAAATTGCCAGCGGGACCGGCGTCCATCGCGGTTCCGAATGGGCGTATTTCGATACAACAAAACAACTTGATGGCATCGTTGTCGAATTACGCAAGCGCCTGGATGGCCCGGGCGGAGAAGGGCAATGGGTCGCGAGCCAGGATGAAACTGGTGAAAAAGCTCCCGATGAATGAAAAAAGCCGGGTTCCTTCCGGTGGTCCCGACTTTTCGCAATTAACAATGATATACCGATCATTTTTATGCGTAACAAGTTGATGCTCGCCGCTGACGTAGTCAGGCTCATTCGGGATGAGAGTACAGTTGCCTCGGGCGGTTTCGTCGGCAATGGACACCCTGAAGAGCTCACGATTGCATTGGAAAAGTGTTTTTTGGAAACCGGTAAACCTGAAGGGCTTACCCTGGTCTATGCTGCTGGCCAGGGTGATGGCAAAACCCGCGGTTTAAACCACCTGGGTCACGAGAGACTGATCCGGCGCGTGATTGGAGGGCATTGGAACCTTGCCCCGCTCCTCGGAAAATTGGCGGTTGAAAATAAGATCGAAGCGTATAACTTCCCACAAGGCGTGATCTGCCACCTTTTCCGGGATATCGCAGCAGGAAAACCTGGCACGATCACCCATGTGGGTTTAAGGACGTTTGTCGACCCGCGTAACAGCGGAGGAAAATTAAATGCGTGCACCACTAAAGACCTGGTTGAACTGATCCACCTGGATGGGAAAGAGTGGCTGTTTTACAAAGCCTTCCCCATCCACGTGGCATTACTGAGAGGGACAACAGCCGATACGCATGGGAATGTAACCATGGAAAAAGAAGTGGGGACATTTGAGGTGTTATCGATCGCCCAGGCTGCGAAGAACTCTGGCGGTTTAGTGATTGTTCAAGTGGAGCGTGTTGTCAATGTAGGTATATTGGACCCGATGAAGGTTCAAATTCCCGGGATTTTGGTCGACGCAATCGTTCTCTCGGAAAAGGAAAATCACTACCAGACCTATGCGGAAGAGTATAACCCTGCTTATTCCGGTGAAACAAGGGATTCTACTGAAATCCTCGGGGGGATGCAGCTGGATGAGCGCAAACTGATTGCCAGACGTGGAGCTCTTGAATTAAAGCAGAATGCCATCATAAACCTGGGGATCGGGATGCCGGAGGGTATCGCTAAAGTGGCATTCGAAGAGAAAATTTTGGACGATATCGTTCCCACTATCGAATCGGGTCCCATCGGAGGTATTCCAGCGGGAGGTTTAAGTTTTGGCGCCAGCGCAAACCCGGAAGCAATTATCGATCAACCTTATCAGTTTGATTATTATGATGGCGGTGGGTTGGATATAGCTTTCCTTGGAATGGCTGAGGTTGACAGCCTGGGCAATGTTAATGTCAGTAAGTTCGGTACTCGGCTGGCAGGGGTCGGTGGGTTCATCAATATCAGCCAGAATGCCAAAAAGGTGGTTTTTTTGGGAACATTCACATCTGGTGGCATTGAAGTTGAGATCACAAATTCAGGCCTCATAATCCGCAAGGAAGGAATAAATAAAAAATTTATAAGAGCTGTTGAACAGGTCAGTTTCAGCGGTGAATACGCCATGGAAAAGCAAAAGGATGTGCTTTATATAACCGAACGGGCCGTTTTCAGCCTGGGTGCCGGGGGCTTGGTATTAAAGGAAATAGCTCCAGGAATCGACCTTTCCAGGGATATCCTGGCTCAGATGGATTTCACACCAAGAATATCTAATCCGTTGAAGATAATGGATCCCAGGATATTCAACGAATCCCTGATGAATTTAATGTTGAAACCATAACTGTTTTTTACTTGGCATCAATTTTCTCTAGCCTCAAAACTCCCCCCCAAAGGGGAGTTTCCTATCCCATCATCATCTTCCCATCCCCGCCAGAATATCATCCATATGAATCTGTCCATTATTGTGGGACATTGGCAAAGCAAATACCTTTTTATCCAGGCAATACCAGCCGACTTAAGCGACGACTAACTCTCGCCCAACTTCGCCAACCTGCCGCGAGCCATTTTCAACGGCAGCCAGGCGCATATTCCCGTGAGGCTGACCCCCAGGACCAGGCCAAGCAGGTATCCAATCGCCAGGGGCTGCTGGAAAGCAACAGCAATCCATAAAGGCCCAATAAAGGTCCCAAAAGCCAGGGGCAAGAACAAGCCGGTTAAAATCGAGCCGAGACAACCCATCTGGCCCGAATTTATTTTGCGTGGATCTTCCCAGGTAAAGTTAGCATTCAGCGCCCCAAATCCCAACTGGATCCCATTCATCCCGGCCAGGCACATGGCCACGATCACCAGTCCATACAAATATCCGGCCAAAGAAATGCCCTGCAGGATGGAAATGCCGGTCAAAAAGAACCAGCCCAGGCCCAAAGCTGGCAGATAGGCAACAATAAATTTCGCCGCCAGCAGGTGTTCGCCACGCAGCGGGGATGCCTTCAAGATCCAGAAGTTCTTTCCTTCGCGCGAAAGCCCATTTCCGGCCAATTGTCCCAAGAGCATCCAACCCACCAGCAGAGACATGCCCACGTTGCCATAGACCACCAGTGAGCGCAGAGAATCCACCAACCAGGGCGGGGCGCTGCCCCGCCCGCTCGCCGGTTCGCCGCCGCCGGTTAACAGCATAAAGCTATACAGCAGTCCGAAGATCAGTGGGCTGACCAACTGCGACATGTGCCGCAGGTCACGGGTCAGGATCAGGAAATCGCGCTGAACCAGGCCGCGCACGGGGGCTGGGAAAATACGCTCAATCAAGCCGGCTGCCAACCCGGGTTTACGAGCTGCTACTGGCGCAGCCACACGAAGCGGTTGTTCCATCCGCGGGACTTTCTTTTTGGTGGCGATAACCTGCATCCCGGCCCAGCCGGTGTAATACCAGCGCTCGGAGGTGAGCAGCGCAAACCAAAAAATCGCGGCGGCCAGGCCCAGAGTCAGGCCGACCAGGGCCAGCCCCGCAACCCAGCGCCCTTCACCCAGCTCGACCAATCCGCGGCCAGCCCAATTGAGCGGCAGCCACGGGGTATTAAAGCGCTGCGCCAGATTCAATAATCCACCCAACTGGCCGGAGGCCGGGTCACTGCTGTGCCGCATAGAGTTGGTCAGGTTTCCGCTTTGAGAACAAATCATGGAAAAAATTGCCCCGCAAAAACCAAGCACTTCAGCCACCCGCCGGGCGGGAAAGATCTTGACGATCGTCATGACCAGCAAGGCCGAGACACCCGCCGCCGCCAGGGTCAACACGCTCATCATCAGCGGAACAAGCGGATAATAGAGCAGGCTGTAACCTGCCGAAGCGCCCAATCCATACAATACAGGCAGGCCAAACAGGGCCATCAGGCTGAAGTTGGGCAGGACCGCTTGCAGCAGCTTGGCGATAAAAACAGCCCGGATGGGCAGCGGACTGGTCAGCAAAAAGTCCATGTCCCCGGAGAGGTAGAGAGCCTGGAGCAAGACACCAAAGCTGGTTAATAAAATACCCACAAACATGCCGCTCAGGATCAGCGCCGGCACAGCCTGCAAGAACGGGCTCACATCTGCGCCCACGTATTCGACCAGTTGGGGCGAACGTAAAAAGCCGAGCAGCAGCAGGCTGACCCAAAAAATAAAGGCGGCCAGAGCCAGCAGGCCGAGCAAACCGATGACAGTTAACAGCCTGGTTTTGGCCTTGGCATGCCTGAAGCTGTTGATATTAATTTGCCAGCGCAAGCGCAGCAGCTTGAAGACTGCCGGGATAATTTTCGTCGTCGGTTGGGCAAGCAGGCTCATTTCAATATCCCGGCAATCTCGGCCACCTCGGCGCCGCCGGTCAGGCCCAGGAAGATGTCTTCCAGGCTGGCGCCGCCGCTGGTTTGGCCCAGGGCGCGTAATTCATCCATCGTCCCAACCGCCACCAACTGCCCCTTGTCAATGATCCCAATCCGGTCGCACATGCGCTCGGCAATTTCCAGGATGTGGGTGGATAACATCACCGCCGCGCCGCGATCCGCGATCTGGCGCAAGATGTCTTTAATGAGGCGCGCCGACTTGGGGTCAAGCCCAACCGTCGGCTCATCGAGCACCAGCACCCGCGGGTCGTGGATCAGGGCCGCAGACAGGGAAGCTTTTTGCTGCATGCCGTGACTGTAAGAATCGAGGGTGTCATCGGCGGCCTCGGTCAGGTCGAACATGCGCAGCAATTCTTCGATGCGCCGCGCCGCCTGCTGGCGGTCAAGGTCATACAGATCACCGACAAAGCGGAGCAGTTCACGCCCGGTCAGCTTGGCGTACAGGTTGGGAGTATCCGGGACGTATCCGCTGGAAGCCTTGGCCAGCAAAGGCTGGGTTTGCACATCATAACCCGAGACTTTGACGCTGCCCGAGCTGGGCTGCAGCAGACCCACGATCATTTTAATGGTCGTCGTTTTACCGGCGCCGTTCGGGCCAAGAAACCCAAACACCTCGCCAGAAAAAACTTCAAAGTTGACATCATTCACAGCAATTTTGCCGCCATATTGTTTGACCAGGTGGCAGGCTTCGATCAGGGCTTCTTTCGCAGGCATATCATCTCCAAATCATCAGCAGCAAAATTTTCGTAATCATTTCTATTTGCTATTGTAAACGAAACCGGGCCGCAGCTATAGAAAAACGGGTGGATGAGTATTGTCTACTCATCCACCCGTTTTGTCCTTCACGCTGGCTTAGCGTTTCAGGGTCCGATACTGGACTCGCTTGGGCGTTTCGACTGATTTCCCATAGCGTTCGTGATAATCTCGCTCGTAATCTGACCAGTTGCCCATGAAGAAGCGCGCCTGGCTGTCGCCTTCGAACGCCAAAATATGGGTGCAGATGCGGTCGAGGAACCAGCGGTCGTGACTGACCACCACTGCGCAGCCGGCAAATTCTTCCAGGGCTTCTTCCAGCGCGCGCAAGGTATTCACATCCAGGTCGTTCGTCGGTTCATCCAGCAGAATGACATTCGCGCCTTCCTTGAGCGTTTTGGCCAGGTGAACACGATTGCGTTCACCGCCGGAGAGCATGCTGATCTTTTTCTGTTGGTCGGTACCCTGGAAGTTGAAGGATGAACAATAGCCGCGCGCATTTACCTTGCGGCTGCCAAGCTCCAAAATTTCCATACCGCCCGAAATCTCGTCATAGACTGATTTCTCATGGTCAAGACTGCGCGTCTGGTCGGCATAGGCCAGCTTGATCGTTTCGCCAATGCGAATGCTGCCGCTGTCGGGTTTTTCCTGCCCGGTGATCATTTTCAGCAGGGTGGTTTTGCCTGCCCCGTTCGGCCCGACGATCCCGACAATCGAACCTGGGGGAATATTGGCGCTGAAATGATCGATAATTATCCGGTCGCCATAGGCTTTGCTGATATCGTTCAGCTCAATGACAATATCGCCCAGGCGCGGGCCTGGCGGAATATAAATCTCGAGGTCTTCACGGTATTTTTCATTTTCCTGGCTGAGCAGCTTTTCGTAAGCTGTCACCCGCGCCTGGCCCTTGGACTGGCGCGCCTTGGGCGACATGCGGATCCATTCCAGTTCGCGCTCGAGGGTCTTCTGGCGGCGGGATTCGGATTTTTCCTCCGACCTCAGGCGTTCGCCTTTTTGCTCCAACCAGGAGGTGTAGTTGCCCTTCCAGGGGATGCCATAACCACGGTCAAGCTCCAGGATCCAACCAGCCACATTATCCAAAAAATAGCGGTCATGGGTAACAGCGATGACCGTGCCCTTGTATTCGCGCAGGTGGTGTTCCAACCAGGCCACCGATTCGGCATCCAGGTGGTTGGTGGGCTCATCGAGCAGGAGAATATCGGGTTCGGTGAGCAGTAAGCGGGTCAGCGCAACCCGGCGGCGCTCGCCACCCGAACAAATCCGGATCGGCGTTTCGGCTGCCGGGCAGCGCAAGGCTTCCATGGCCACGCCCAGGTGCGAATCGAGGTTCCAGGCATCGACACGATCCAGGCGATCCTGCAGTTTGCCCTGCTCTTCGATCAAGGCATCGAAATCGGCATCCGGCTCTGCAAACTTGGCGTTGACTTCGTCGAAGCGCGCCAGCATGTCCACGATCGGCTGGACAGCCTCGCGGATGATCTCGATCACCGTCTTGGATTCGTCCAGGACGGGTTCCTGTTCGAGCATGCCCACGGTATAGCCCTTGGACATGGAAATCTCGCCCACGTAGTCCAGGTCGACGCCCGCGATAATGCGCAGGAGCGTGGATTTGCCCGCGCCATTCAGGCCAAGCACGCCAATCTTGGCTCCGTAATAGAAGCCCAGCGAAATATCGCGCAGGACCTGTTTATTGTTGGGGGGCACGATGCGCCCCACCTTGTTCATCGAATAAATTACCTGGGTATCAGAGGTCATGCTAGGATTTTACCAAAAAATAAGAGTTTTTAAATAAAAAAAAACC
>CAZHWV010000020.1:0-3101 GCA_964536185.1 uncultured Anaerolinea sp.
ATCGCCTGGAAGAAGGCCAGGTCGTCACGGATCTTGAGCGCTTCGGGGTGCGGCACTGAAAGCCCAAAGGCTTTTTGCAGGCGGATGACGTTTTCCTTGAAGCGCTGCTTGCCATTACGAACGGTCTCACCTTCCTTGATCTCGGAAAGTTCGCCAATGTAGTTGGCCGCATCCAGGACGAAACTCAATTTGTCTTTGGGCGCCAGCATAAAATAACGGCGGTAGGGGAAGCGCGCGAACATATCCACGACGACTTCGTAGAGTTCCTGCATCTTGGCCACGGCTTCTTCCTGGTCAAAGGTGATCTGGCCCTTGCCCTGGCTGGCGGCGTAGATCAGCATGGCGTTCTTTAAGTCCTGGGCGATGCCGATGTAATCGACCACCAGCCCGCCTTCCTTGTCGCCAAAGACGCGGTTGACGCGGGCGATGGCCTGCATCAGGGTATGCCCGTTCATCGGCTTGTCGATATACATGGTGTGCAGGCAGGGCGCATCGAAGCCGGTCAGGAACATGTCGCGCACAATCAGCAGCCGCAGCGGGTCTTTGGGGTCTTTCAGGCGGTTGCCAAGCGCCTTGCGGCGTTCCTTGTTGCGGATATGCTCCTGCCAGTCGAGCGGGTCGCTGGACGAGCCGGTCATGACGACCTTGATCGCGCCTTTGCCATCTTCGGGGTTGTACCATTCCGGCCTGAGTTTAATGATTTCGCTGTGCATCTGCACACAGGCATGCCGGCTCATACAGACGATCATGCCTTTGCCGTCGGCTGCGCTCAGACGCTGCTCAAAGTGTTTGACCAGGTCGGCGGCCACCTGTTTGAGCCGGTTGACGCTGCTGACCACGGCTTCCATGCTGGCCCACCTGGCAAAGCGGCGCTGGCGGTCGGTCAGTTCGTCATCTTCGGTGACTTCCTCCACGCGCTGATCCAGGATTTTCTGTTTGTCGGGGGGCAGTTCGATCTTTGCCAGGCGGCTTTCGTAGTAGATACGCACGGTTGCGCCGTCTTCAACGGCCTGCTGAATATCGTAGACATCCACATAGCCGCCAAAGACGGCCTGGGTGTTGCGGTCTTCCTTCTCGATCGGCGTGCCGGTAAAACCGATAAAGGAGGCGTTGGGCAGGGCGTCGCGCATGTGGCGGGCGAAGCCATCGATAAAGTCGTACTGGCTGCGATGGGCTTCATCGGCGATGACGACCACGTTGCGGCGCTCGGTCAGGGTCGGGTAGGTTGCGCCGCTTTCCTCGGGCAGGAACTTCTGGATGGTGGTAAAGACGATCCCACCGGAGGCCACCGAGAGCAATTTTTTCAGGTCATCGCGGTTGGCGGCCTGGGCTGGGGTCTGGCGCAAAAGTCCCTGGCAATTGCTGAAGGTTTCAAAGAGCTGCTGGTCCAGGTCGTTGCGGTCGGTCAGCACCAGCAGGGTTGGGTTGGCCATTTCTTCTTCCAGCACCAGCTTTCCGGCGTAAAAGACCATCGAGAGACTCTTGCCGCTGCCCTGGGTGTGCCAGACTACGCCCGCGCGCTGATCGCCTTTGGGCTGCTTCTCGACACTGGGCAAGCCATAGACTGCCGGGTGCTCGGCGGAAAAATGCCCGGCATCACTGGCCGAAGCGCGGATGGTGGAGGTGATGGCCTTGTTGACCGCGAAATACTGGTGGTAGGCGGCCACTTTTTTGACGGTTTTCTCTTTGGTTTCTTCAAAGACGATAAAATGGCGGATGACGTCCAGCAGGGTGCGCTGGTTGAGCAGGCCTTTGATCAGCGTTTCCATCTCTGGCTCGTGCTGCGAATCGACTACGCGCGCGCCATCCACGCTTTTCCATTCCATGAAGCGCGAGTAATCGCTGGAAATGGTCCCGGCCTTGGCAAACCAGCCGTCACTGATCACCAGGAAGGCGTTGGTGGTAAAGAGCGAGGGGATGAGGCGTTGGTAGGTTTGCAGTTGGCGGAAGGCGGCCTGCACATCGGCGTTTTCATCGGCGGCGTTTTTGAGTTCGATGACCACCAGCGGCAGGCCGTTGATCAACAGGACGATATCGGGGCGTTTGTTGCTTGGGGTGGATCGCGATCCGCCCTTACTTTCAACAACCGTATACTGGTTGACCGCCAGGAATTCGTTATTTTCGGGGTGGGCAAAATCGAGCAGCCAGACCTTGTCCGTGCGTGATTTGCCCTGGCCCACGCTGAATTTGACATCCACACCTTCGGTCAGCAGGCGGTGGAAGGCCTGGTTGTTTTCAATGACCGTCAGCGCGTTAATCCGCAGGGCCTGTTTGCAGGCGTCTTCGCGGGCATCGGCAGGGATGTGCGGGTTGAGCCGCTCGATGGCGGCGCGCAAGCGGGCGGCGAGAATCACTTCGCTGTAGGCGCGCTCGGGATGTGCGCCTTCGGCCAGGTCGGGTCCATATATGACGGTATAGCCGTTCTCGTCGCGCAGCAGTTCGAGGGCGATTTGTTCGATTTCGGATTCGTAGAGCATGGTCATGGGCTTTTCACATTCGTTATTGACGTTCTATATCGGAACCCTTATAATAAAGATGACTCATCTACCATGATGTAGAACGAGCATCCGGAGCCGCCATTGGCGGCTCTAGTTTTTTAAGGAACACCTGTTTTTTGAAATTGCTGCCATTCTTTCAAAAAGTCATCTTCTCTCTTCGATTTGACTACATAAGCCGTTTTAAGCAGGTAATAGGCAGGATGGGTTGATAGGATGACAGCGAATTTCTGTGAGCGCAACCAAAGAACCACATTAATGTTCGATTTCGGATTCGTAGAGCATGGTCATGGAATCACCCCGCCGGATAATTTGTCGTTTTCCCATTTCAGCGGGTTATTTACGATATAGGCGGCAATGTTGGCATACGCGCTTTCATCGCGGATGATACTTTCCCAATAATTACGCTGCCAGACCGGCGCACCCGCTGTGCCGCGGCAGGCGTTGATTTTGCGCGAGGCAATCGATTTGTAATTCTGAACGATGGCGTTCATCGAACCAGGCGCTGTCCCGTTGGGCCGTTGGGGCGAAGCATCCGCGGAACCATGCGCTATCCCGTTGGGCCGTTGGGGCGAAGAATCCGCGGAACCATGCGCTATCCCGTTG
>CAZHWV010000020.1:3201-17900 GCA_964536185.1 uncultured Anaerolinea sp.
AAGAATCCGCGGAACCATGCGCTATCCCGTTGAGTCGTTGGGGCGAAGCATCCGCCGCAAATAATCTCCGTTTTCCAGATAGCGTTGCGGCGGATGCTTCGCCCCCACCATCCGGGATGGGATCGTCCAGGACGAGGATGCCGTGAAAATGGTTTGGCATGACCACCCATTGATCCAGGGTCAAATTGGGGAAGGAGCGCGGAAGGTTGTTCCAGCAGGCGGCGGCGATTTTGCCGAGGTCATTCAGGCGCATTACGCCGCCGACGATTTCGCCAAAGAGGGCCTCGCGGTTGTGCGCGCAGAGGGTGATGAAATACATGCCCGCCTGCGAATAGTCATAACCTTTCAGGCGGATGGAGCGCCGGTGGTGGATGGCGGGGTTGTAGGTCATACTTCAATCTCCCCGCTCATCAATTTGGGCAGGAGTGTGTCGCGAATAACTGAAAGGTTTTGGGACTCTTGTTCGTTAAACAAGATATTATTCAAAATCGGCTCTGCAATTGAGTGGAAATTGCTTAATATGCTATTCTCTGGAATCACTACATCCATATTCATAATCAAGGTAGGATTTATTGCTGGATATGCAGCACCGTCAGCCACGTGCCCGTAATACTCGAGCTTTTCTTTGTCGGTCAAGAACAAATATAAAAAAGAAAAAGGGGTCCTTGTCGGTGAAAATACAGCAAAGCCTGTTGATGCAATTAAGTTTATCGGCGGATTTATGGAAAGAAAAAAAGAACCCCGATTCGGTCTCACTGTCGAAAGAACCGTGTCTCCATGACGAAGTTTTCTTTTAGCCCTGCTTGGTTCTTCGCCATACTTATATCGGGCGACATTGGCTATTTTCCCCCTATTCACCTCAGATATTTCGATGTAATCAATCCAATCAAAATTATCCTCTCGAGTGATCACATTCTTATTCACATCACATAACTCTTCTATCTTTCCCACCCGCCACCCCTTAGGAATCATCCCCAACTCACTTTCGACCAGCTCGCCGGTTGCGCCGGGGAAGTTGAAATCCACAAACCATTCCTTGAAAATGGCCTGAGCGATGGCTTCGAGGCTGGCGTTGGTCTGGCGGTTGAGTTCGATCTTTTCGTCGAGGGCGGAGAGGATGTCGGCGATGCGGCGTTGTATGGGTAAGGAAGGAATTGTCAGTTCAAAGTTGGGAATATCTGCACATTTCAAACTATCAAAGATAGCTCCTGTATTCAGGTATTTCTCAATCTGATCCCACCATTCGGGCCCTCTTACAAGCCAACGAAGGAAAGGCTCATAAATTATTCTACCGTCAGACCGCAGCAATACAAGATTTTGACCAATTGCGCACACTAGATCAGGCGGAACGAAAGCAGTTTCACCTGGATTACATCTCCGAGAAAGAATAACATCGTGAACTTGGGGTTTAGCTTTTCGAGTCCATGTTATTAAATCTTCGTGGCTGATATGTCTAACATCTGCCGTTTCGATTCTACCGTTATTGATTTGAGGAATAGCGATATATGGATAGCCGCTTACCTGCGCCGCTGGGGTTTTATGCTCGCAGTCAATTAAGGTTACTCCCGCATTTCTCAAAGTCATCTTAGCCCAACTAGAACTCATACCCAATCCCTTTCAAGTTCTCACGGATGGTTTTCTGCAACTCATCGCCGCGCGCAAACTGATCGGCAAGCCTGGCGGTCAGGGTGTTCATCTTGTCGGCAAACAGCAGGCCGTCGTCTTCGACTTCCTCGGTGCCGACATAGCGCCCGGGCATGAGCACGTAGTTGTTGGCGCGCACCTCGTCCAGGGTGGCGGCTTTGCAAAAACCGGCTTTCGGCTCGTACCCGCCACCCGGAGTGCGCCAGGCGTGATAGGTGCTGGCAATCAGGGCAATATCGGCCACGGCAAATTCCTTGTTGCGGCGGTTGATCATCGCGCCCAATTTACGGGCATCGATGAACAGGATTTCATTTGAGCGGTCGCGTAGGGGCGGACGGAGCATCGCTCCGCCACTACGGTTGCGCGCCAGGAACCACAGGCAGGCGGGGATCATGGTGTTGAAAAAGAGCTGCGCGGGCAGGGCCACCATGCAATCGACCAGCCCGGCTTCGATCATGTTCTTGCGAATCTCGCCCTCGCCGCCGCTGCTGGTGTTCATGCTGCCGTTGGCCAGGACGATCCCGGCGCTGCCATTCGGGGCCAGTTTATGGATGAAATGCTGCAGCCAGGCATAGTTGGCATTGCCGGCCGGCGGCGCGCCGTACTTCCAGCGCGCATCCTCGCGCAACTGCTCACCGCTCCAATCGCTGATGTTGAAGGGCGGGTTGGCCAGGATGAAATCGGCTTTCAGGTCGGGGTGACGGTCGTTGAGGAATGTGTCGCCGAGTTCCAGCCTGGCATCGATGCCGCGAATGGCCAGGTTCATGCGCGCCAGGCGCAGGGTGGTCGGGTTGGATTCCTGCCCAAAAATCGACAGGTCTTTGATGTTGCCCTGGTGGTTGAGGACGAACTTCTCGCTCTGGACGAACATCCCGCCGCTGCCGCAGCAGCCGTCATAGACACGGCCGTTGTAGGGTTCGAGCATCTCGACCAGCAGCCTGACGATGCTGGCGGGGGTATAGAACTGCCCGCCCTTTTTGCCCTCGGCATCCGCGAACTGGCCGAGGAAATATTCATAGACCCTGCCGAGCAGGTCCTGGGCCTTGCGACCTTCCTGCATGAAGCCAATCGTGCCGATCAGGTCGATCAGCTCGCCCAGGCGGACCTTGTTCAAGTCCGGGTCGGCGTAAATCTTGGGCAGCACGCCCTTGAGCGGCGGGTTGATCCGTTCGATGGCGTCCATCGCGTCATCAATCCATTTGCCGATCTCGGGCTGCTTGGCGCGATCCTGGAGATACTGCCAACGAGCTTTTTCGGGCACGAAAAAGATGTTCTTGGCCAGGTACTCGTCGGCGTCTTCGGGGTTCGCGCCTTCGAACTCGCCCTGGCCTTGGCTTAGTTTCTGGTACAGATCATTAAAGGCGTCCGAGATGTACTTGAGAAAGATCAGGCCGAGGACGACGTGCTTGTATTCGGCGGCGTCCATGTTGGAGCGCATCTTGTCGGCTGCGGCCCAGAGAGTCCGTTCGAGCTCGTTGTTGTCGGCCATTTTTTATCTCGTTTCTGAAAATGAATTTTCTTTCCCGCTGGCTGGTGGAATAGTAGGAAGTCGATGAGCTCACCCGCCTTGACCTGTTCGCGCGCTGCGACGACTTATTTTCAGACCTGGAGCAGGTGAATACGATGGCCGGTAATTTCAAAAAAGCGTTCCAGGGAGGCCTTTGAAAGGAGAAGTGTGGCGGTATTGACCAGCGGGTGGCTCTGAAAGATTTCCCCCTGCCAGATTTCGGCATCCAACCATAGTTCGACTTGATGGGCGCTGTCGTTGATCAGCGCCAGCATGGTCACTGCTCCGCGCGTGACACCCAGCAGGCGCTCGAGGTTTGCTTCCGAGCCGAAACGTAATTGGGAAACATTGATTTGCGCAGCCAGACCCTTTAAATCCATGGTTTTTTCACAGGCGGTTACGACCAGGAAAAACCGGCGCGCCTTTTTATCGCACAAGAACAGGTTCTTTGTGCTGACGGCAGGTTGGTGCGGGCGGTGTTGTTCTGCTTCCGCGCAGGTGTAGACAGCAGGGTGCTCAATCCGCTCATAATTAAATTGGTGGGTATCCAGAAAATGCAGTAAGTCTTTTTCGTCCATGATCGCCGTCCTTTTTCTGGATGCCTCCGCAGAGTAGGAATCATCGCCCAGGTGTTTATTTCAGGGAATTCTTGCTGCGTGTCTTCTGCAGCTCATTATCCGGGATGCGCCGGTTGAGCAGATCAAGCGAGATTTCGATGCCCTCGCGCGCTTCTTGCGGTGTGGTTGTGCCGAGCACCACCATATCCTGATCGCGGATGGTGTTCCAGACAAAAGACAAACCGACGACAGGCAGCAGTTTGCCCGCTGCCAGCGGCTTGATGGTCATGACCGGTTTTTTGGCTTCATTGATGATCCGCATGACCCAGTCAGCTTCGACCTGCATCAGGAATCCGGCCGCATTGTATATCTGGAGATACGTCTCCACATCCGCACCCTGTTTATCGGCATAGACTACCGACTCGGGCATGTGGGTGGAAAGCCCGGGGATCATGCCGCGCGCGCGGATCATGGCAGTGTAGCTGTCCAGGTCGCGGATCACGCCTGCCCGTCGATCGACCAGCGCATCGGTGACGCACTGGTGCGGCAGGCAGAAGGTGGTTTTAAATTTGGCGCACAGGTCGAACATGGCCTCGGGGCTGTCCTGGGCTGCGGGATTCGGATTCAAATCGAAAGACGGGGTATAGATGCGAATGATCGGCTGGCCGGAGCGTTGTTCCGCTGCGGAGATCGCATCATCAATTTGCGCGGAGGGCGAGGCCATCACAGCATCAATCCCGTATTCCAGGAAGGTTCCCAGCATGGCGACGATTCGGTCGTGGGTTTGATACTCCCTGATGAAATTATCCTTGGCCAGGCTGGTATGGGAGTAGCCCAGGAACCAGTTTGTGCCAACGATCAGGCGCGGCAGGCTTACGCCACCTACAGTGGTACGGGGAAAAGTAGTTAACATATCTCAGCAACCTCCAGACAGCATTCTGGCAACATTTGCTCCAAGACTACCATATTTTTCAGCGCTCGCCCAGTGCTGAGTTGATCTACTGTGAGCGGGCGCAACGAAAACCGTTGAGAACATCGCTGAGGGATGAATCATACGCATAGCGATAGGTGGTGCGGATGAAGTAATCTTTGGTGAACCACGCGCCTCCGCGCAGCACTCGCATAATACCCGAGGATGGGCCGCCTGGATTGCTGGAAGGCGAGTCCAGGTAATAAGTTTCCCCATACCAATCCGCCACCCACTCCCAGACGTTCCCGGCCATATCATAGGCGCCATACGGGCTTTTTCCGATTTTATAACTGCCCACAACGCTGGTGTCGATGTCTCTTTGATCGTAATTGGCATAGGTTTTGCCAATCTTATTCCCCCAGGGGTAGGCTCGGCCATCCACCCCGCGAGCCGCCTTCTCCCATTCAGCCTCCGTGGGTAACCTGCTGCCGGCCCACTCGCAGTAAACCCTGGCCTGATCCCACGAAATATAGACCACCGGGTAATTCTCATACTGCGCAGCACCGTAATAACTGGTTCGGGTTAAAGAAGAAAGTTTGGCTGGAGGTGCGCATACCTTGGATTGGACACACAGTGCATATTTTCCATTGGTCACTTCGGTTTGATCGATCCAAAAGGCATCCAGCGTCACGCTATGCTCAGGAATTTCATTCGGTCTACCGTTCCCACCACCCATCTGGAAGGCCCCGGCCGGCACATAGACCATCAGCATGTCATCCTTTTCGCGGACTGCGGGAACGCTGGTATCCAAAATGGGTGTATTGGTGGCGGGAGCTGTTTCAGTCGGCGCAAGGATTTGCGTGGTAGTCGGGAGAATGATCTTCTCTGTCGCAATTACCAGGGTGATGGGTGCAGGCGGGGGTGGCGTGGCCGGTTTCATCAGATTTGCTATCCAAAGCCCCAGCCCCAGCCCAACAATTCCCAGCCCGGCCAGCAAAAGTCGGGTGATCAGGGTTTTTTTAGCGGCTTTGGCCTGGGCGCGACGTTCCTGCTGGTGTTGTTCCCATTCACGCTGCTCCTGCTCATGCCGCTCCTGCTTCGCTTGCTCTTCTGCCTCATATTTTTTTCGAGCTAGCTCGGCTGCCTTTTCCCTGGCCTCCTGTTTTGCTTCATAGACTGACTGATCCTGGCCATAACGCTTAATGCCGGGCTCTCTGGGGAAACCTTCTCTTCCCGAACTATTTCTTTGCTGGTCGTATTGTTCACGCTTGATAGGATCTTTTAAAATTCCAAAAGCCTCCTCGATCTCTTCCAGTTTTTCTTCCGCTTTTGCTTGACTGATGGCAGAAGCAAATTTCTCTGGAAGCCAGGCCTGAACGAGTAAGCGATATTGATTTTTGATCTGCTCCAGCGTGGCGTCGGAGCTTAATTCCAATATTTCATAGTAATCTTTCATGAAGTTCTACCTCAATCGGGGAGTGAGTAATGAGTAATCAACGAAATAGGATATGGCGAAATTCAGGTGTGGATCAGGGCCATTGGAAAAGGACCTGGCTATCCAGGGTATTGATCCCGGCCAAAGCAAAGTTGCCGACCAGATAAAGCCTGTCATCATCCCAGGTGAAATCAACACTGGTGCCCCCCAGCGGGCTGAGTCCCGAATTGCGCGGCGCGCCCGTTTGCGGATCCAGGTTTGCCCAGGCGCAGCCATCGGGATCCCAGCGGCACTGAACCACAAAAACGCCTTGCGATGTGGACCGGATCCCAAAATCCATTAATTGACCCTCGGCTTTCAGCGTATAGCGCCAAAGGCGCTGTCCACTTTGGATATCGACGCCCCAATATTCTAGCAAATTACCATCAAATTCCGCCCTGGCTGCCAGAACCAATACATTCCCACTGACCAGCGCAGGAAATAATGAATATTTATTCTCCGAGATGATCATCCTGCCATCCCCTGAGGTGAGATCCACCTGGTAAACGGCTGCTTGCGCGGCATTCTCAGCGGAATAATAAATTTTCTCCGGGGTAAGAAAATAGGATAAGTCACTCCAGGTGGCTGGCAAGGTTACCTGGGGGGCATTCGTCGAAGCCTGCGAGAGAACTTTGCCATCCGCTAGAGAGACCCGCTGCAGGCAGTAATCATAGAACAAGAGTAAGGATTTTCCATCTGCGCTGACAAAAGAACGATTCAAATAATCCTGGGTGTCCTCGACCATGCAGGTCAGATCAAAACTCTTGGTGATCTCTCCTGAGGCGGGATCAAAAATTTTGAAAACTGTTTTGTCTCCTGGCCCAGAATCCTGAACGGCTGGTTTTCCATCCACGGTTAACAAATCGGCATCGGTATCATTCAGGATTTGACGCCAGGTCAATTGGCCTGTGGAGACATCGACAGCCTGCAGGGACCCATCCTTGAGAAAAACCACCAGCGTATTTTGATATTGCCCCAGGCAAATCGTGCAATAATTGCCTGGACCGTATTCCAGGGTTACTTCCCAATTGAGTTTCCCTGTCTGGCGATCCAGGGCAGTCAAACTGGTTTGGTTAAGGAAATACACCTGTTTCTCGGTTGGCAGCGTTTTGACTGCGGACCAATTCTCATGCCCAAAGTCAGCGGTCAGCCAGTTTATGGTATGTTTTTTTCCATCCAGGAGCAGCATTTGATTAATCTGCTCGCCTCTCATATCCCGAGCCGGCACCAGAATATCGGGAAGTTGGGAGCTGGGGACATCCTGGAGCGGGGCCAAAATCACCGGATTCAAGACGAAATAATCGGGTCTCGGGGCTGCAGTCGGCGGCGCGAGCGGGGGAACCATGGTCGCTACAGGTGCAACTGGGATTGTGGCCGTGGAGGTGACACTTTCTGCGCTAAAAAAATTGGCGAAGGGTGATGTTTTTGAGCCCATGGATGTGGAAACAATGATCAGGGCTGCGACGACAAAAATAACAATGAAAACCAGGTAGCCGCGTTTTCTGATATTACCCGGAACAGGATGTTCGTTAATACCCAGAGGGTCTTGCCGCTCAAAGGTTGACCCTTGCGGGCTGGTCTGCATGGCTTCGACTGCGTTTTTGGCTTCTGCCAATCCTACCGAAGTGATCTGGCGGTAGAGCTTGATCGCATCGATCTTGCGCCCGCTGTTGGCAAGCAGGGCGATTTGTTTCATCTCGTCTGGGATTTGTTGCGGGGTGAGATCCGCGTTGGCAAGGCTGGTTGCTGCTTTTTGAGAACGAATTTGTGCGGGAACAATGACCGAATTATTACAATATGGGCAGCGCATGGTTTTCCCGCTGCCGGGGTATTCCAAAGGGGCGCCGCACATCGAGCAATAAAAAGTGTCTGCCATAAAATCTCCTGTTTGGGGCAAATGGCGATCAGTCTGAGCACAAAAACGGGTCTAAAAAACCGGCGAAATACGCTTGACATGCTCAAAAAAACCCTTAACTCGTAACTGGTGAATTAAGGGTTTCATTTCGCTATTTTATTTTAACACTCTTTGACCTGCGGTGAAATGGAGCGCACAACGGTGGGTGTGACCCAAACCGCCCGGCACTGATCGTGATCCGCTGTTTTTTACCCCTTTGCGAGATTTAGGAAGACATCTTCAAGGGTCGCCTCGCCTTTTTGGATCGAAGTGACATGCAGCCCCGATTCCTCAAGCATTTTTTGTAATTCGTTTTCGCCCAGGCCGGGTTCAACAATCACCCGCAAATGGTCGCCCGCCAGGCTGCAGCGCAGCACACCTTGAGTCTCCGATAATAAATTCAGCCCGCCGAGCAGAGGCTCAGCGTACAACTCCCAGATAACGCCGGGGACGAAGCGTTCTTTCAGCGCCATGGGCGTATCCAGGGCCAGCAGATTGCCGTCGCGCATCATGCCGACCCGGTTGCAATATTCGGCTTCATCCATGTAATGCGTCGTCACCAGAATGGTCACGCCAGCAGCCGACAATTCGTAGATCAAGTCCCAGAAGGCGCGGCGGGCTGTCGGGTCAACACCGCTGGTAGGTTCGTCCAAAAACAACAACCGGGGACTGTGAATAAGAGCAATTCCCAGCGCCAGCCTTTGCCGCCAGCCGCCAGAAAGATCACGGGTGATGGTTTTTTTGTGCTCACCCAGGCCGATAAGATCGATGGTTTCTTCGATTCGGGCTTTACTGGTAATCCCATACACGCCGCCATAGAACTGGAGATTTTCCCAGACGGTCAGGTCATCATAGATGGCGAATTTTTGCGACATATAGCCAACGCGAGCGCGCACCTGTTCCGCCTGGCGATGGACATCGAAACCAAGGACGGAGGCGCGGCCTGCGCTTGGGGCGAGCAACCCAAGCAGCATGCGAAAGGTGGTCGTTTTTCCGGAGCCGTTTGGCCCCAGGTAACCGACGACTTCGCCGGGTTGGACCTCAAACGAAATGTTGTTAACTGCCACAAATTCGCCAAAACGACGGGTGAGATGATCGACAACGATGACTGGCTCAGGCATTTTCTTGCTCCGCTAAATAGATAAAGACATCTTCAAGCACGGGCGGGATCTGGCGCGCGCTGACAAACGTGCCACCGCCAAGTTGAATGGATTTCTCCAAATTCTGGATGACCGGTTCGGCCTGGTCTGGCTTCACGCGCAGGTGCAGCCGGTCGCCAAAAGCGCGCACATCCTCCACACCAGAATCCTGCGAACTGATTTTTTTGAGCAGGGGAAGTGGGCTGCCACGCAGTTCAAGAACCCGCTCACTGAGCAGGTTGCGCAGCTGGCCAGGGCTGCCTTCGGCGATGATCTGGCCTTTGCGCATAAAACCAACCCGATGACAACGGGCGGCTTCGTCCATATAGGGGGTCGAGATGATCACAGACACACCATCACTTTGCACAGAAACCAGTTGAATGAGCAGCTGCCAGAAATCCTGACGCGTGACCGGGTCAACACCCGTGGTAGGTTCATCGAGTAGGAGCACTTTGGGGCGCGTCACCAATGCCGAAGCCAGTCCGAGCTTTTGTTTCATGCCGCCGGATAATTGCCCGGCGCGACGATCCTTGAATTTGACCAATCCGACGAAATCGAGAATTTCCATACAGCGCGGATACCATTCGTCTGACTTTAGCCCGCGCACCTCGGCAAAGAAGCGGATGTTTTCCATCACGGTCAAATCATCATAGAGGGAGAAGCGCTGAGAGAGGTAGCCGATATGGGCGCGGGCTTGTTCGGCATGCGATTTGATGCTATGGCCGCAGATGTTAGCCTCGCCGGAAGTAGCCAGTAAGGCACCCACCAAAAGCCGCAGCGTGGTGGTTTTGCCCGCGCCATCGGCGCCAACCAGCCCGTAAATTTCGCCGGCAGGGATATTTAAATCCACGCCGTTGACCGCCTGGAGCTTGCCGAAGGATTTATGCAGCCCGATTGCTGAAATCAGTACATCGTTAGAATTCATATTTACCGCCAAAGGATGAACCGGGGCACAAGCCGAAACTCTTTGCAGAAAGCTTGTTCCCCGGTCCTGAGCCAGACTTTATTTGAATAAAACATCCGCAGGCATGCCAGGCTTGAGCATGCCGCTGGCATCCGCCAGGCTGAGCTTGATGGCAAAAACTGTGGTCATGCGGCCCGCCATTGTCTGCACGTTGCGCGGCGTGAACTCAGCTTTGCCTGAGATGTTAACCACTGTGGCAACAAAGCTTTCTCCGGGGAACGAGTCAACGGTCATGCTGGCAGTCTGACCCAGCGAGATTTCACCGTAACGGGCTTCGGGAATATAGACCGTGATGGTCAAATCGCTCAGGCGAGCCATCGTCAATAGACCAGAACCGGGCATGACCACTTCGCCGGGTTCAATTGCGCGGGTCAGGACCATGCCATCCGCGGGAGCGCTGACAGTTAATTTTTCAATCTGGGTATCGATCAGCGCCAGGTTGGTTTCGGCCTGCAGGACAGCCAGGTTCGCCTGGCTGGCGGCTGCTTTTGCCTGATCCAGATTTTTCTGGGCAGCGACAACCTTGAGCGACAGGTCACCGGTTTGCAGAACGCGCAGGCGGTCTTGAGCGGCATCGAACCATTCGCGCGCCACGCGCAAATCAGCCCGGGCGCTGAGCACATCGGCTGCGCCGGTGCTGGTGATGGCATCGTCATACGCTTTTTGGGCGCTGGTCAGCTCTGCGACGGTATTATCATACGTCTTCTGCGCGGAATCTTTTAAGCTCTGGTCTGTGCTGGTGGTAAGCGTGAGCACATTTTGGGCTACTGCGAAGGCAGTGCGGGCGCGCACCAGGCGTTTTTCGGCGGCCAGAAAATCACCGCTGGCGGCCTTTTCGGTGACGGAATTTACTTTGTTCTGGGCGGTGACGAACGCTGCCTGGCCGGTTTCCACTTCCGCTCTGGCGGCGCTGGCCTGTTCGGCCTGGTCAAAGTACCAGGTGGGCTGGTTAAACTCTGCGGGCTGCGCCAGAGTCCAATCGACGCTTCGGCTGGTTTTTTGCTCGGCCTGGGCGGCGACCAGGGTCAGATCATATTGGGCTTGCGCGGCGGCTGCGGCGGCCTCCGCGGTTTTCGCGGCGGCTTTGGCGGTTTCCAATGCGGAAGCGGCCACGTTGCGCTGGGCCTGGGGCAGGCTGTCGTTCAGGCGCAAGAGCAAATCCCCTGCCTGAACAGTGTCGCCTTCGTTGACCAGCACTTCAGCCACTCTGCCAGAAATTTCCGGCGCGATCAGTATTTCGGTGGCTTCTACTGTGCCGGAGGCGGTCAGAGCAGTATTGACCGGGCGGGAGAGGTTATAAAAGTAGTACGCGCCAGCCAGCAGGGCGACAACGAGCAAAGCAAGGACAATAAATGTGGGACGTTTGGTTTGCATGGAATTCTCCTTAAGATTGATTTAGTCGAGGCGTTTTTTGAAACGCAGAGTGGCGGCGCTCATAATAACGACCGCAAAAATGACCAGCGAGACAGCTTCACTCCACAGCACATCCGGACCGACGCCTTTGATCATCAAGGCGCGAATGAGCACCAGGTAGTAGCGCAGTGGAATGGCATAAGAAATGGCCTGCAAAGCAGCTGGCATGGCGCTGATCGGGAAGAAGAAACCGGAGAGAAAAATGCTTGGCAGCAAGGTCATCCAGACGGTCAGCATGGCTTCCTGCTGGGTGTTGGCAATCGTGGAGGCAAACAGGCCAATGCCCAGCCCAGAAATCAGGAATAATGCCGAGATGATCAGGACCAGTGCCAGGCTGCCATTCACGGGAACCCCAAACCACCAGTGACCGAGCGCCAGCACTTCGAGCATATTGAACAGGGAAAGAATGGTGTAAGGCACCAGCTTGCCGACGATTAATTCCCACGAGCGAATGGGTGTGACGATGAGTTGTTCAATGGTGCCGCGTTCGCGCTCACGGACAACAGCGGTCGCGGTGAGCATGGCGGTCAGGGCAGAGAGCACCATCCCTATCACACCGGGGATCATAAAGTAGGCGCTGGCCAGGTCGGGATTGAACCAGACCGTGGTGCGAATTTCCACCGGCAGGCGCATGGCCAGCCCCTGCCCGGAGCGCGCCAGTTTTTCGGAAAGAACATCCGTGGCGTGTTTTTGTCCGATGAGCTGCGCGGCTGATAATGAGGTGGAGGCGACAGTCGGGTCTGAGCCATCCAGCACAAAGGCCACCTGTGCGGTGCCTTCTTTTAGCTGCCGGGCGTAGTCGGGCGGGATGATTAAACCGGCTTTGGCCTGGCCGCTTTCGACAATCTGGCGCATTTCTGTTTCTGAATTGACAGCAAAGGCCACCTTGAAGTAATCTGCGGCGCGATAAGCATCCAGCAGAGCGCGTGATTCGGTGCTGTGAGACTGGTCATAGACGGCCAGCGGGACGTTGCGCACATCGTTGGTTGCGGAATACCCGAGCAGGAACAGCTGCAGGATGGGGATGATCAGGACAATCATGAGGGTGCGCGGATCACGCCAGATTTGGATAAACTCTTTGCGGATGATCGCGAAAAGACGAGAATTCATAAACTTACTCCTGTTTTAAGATGCCGTGCAGAAAAAGATCAAAAAACGCATCCGGGGGCACGCCGTGGATGCGCGAGCTAAGGTGAGCGAGCCACTCTACTAGATCACGGACATTCCCGAGGCAGTAGGATACAACCGCGCCCAAGCTTTCGGTGCTACTTTTGTCGTATTTGTCAGAATTGAATCGGCAGACACTGGATCAGGAAAGGCTGGCCTATTTAAATGAAGGACAAATCTCAAAATAGAGTTATCGTTACTGCTCAGCCATCGAAAATTGAACGCGGGTTTCCCGGATTCGACAGATTTACACGGAATTTATTTAACCAAAATATCAGCGAGTATCCGCCACATCAGATTTTTTCCGCGTTCTAATCCGGATAGAAACGCAAGTAGTAACGAGTTAGCGCAGTTTTCTTTTTGAGATTGGCACTGGTGATCTGGCCGGCGCAAACAGTTAAAGTTATTCACGAGACCAAGGAACCAGCAGAACGATTTGGGGTAGAATACTTGAAGTAGCGCAAAGAGAAATCCTTTTCCCCCGCATCCAGCGTTGACCCGCAAGCGGGATGGTCCGATTAGATATCCCCGTTCGATTTGCCCGGTAAATCGTACCGGAAAGGCGACGATGCCCGCTCATCCCTCCGAACCCGCTCTTGTTTCTGATGTTGTCCGCGCCCGGCAGACTCTTTCCGCTGTGCGCCATTTTGTTGACTTAGCGGATGAAGTTCTCGAGGCGCTGATACGTCGAATGACCCCGTGCCAGTTTGAGGCCGGACAGGTGATTTGTCTCGAAGGTGAACCTGGCGAGAAAATATACATCCTGGAACGGGGCTGGGTGAAAGCGGTGCGGACCGCCGAGGATGGGCGTGAGCAGGCAGCGATGTTTCTGCATGGTGGCGAGTTGTTTGGCGACGAGGCCGTTTTTTCCGGCGCGGCGTATCCGGTGACAGTGATCGCACTCGAAAACATCACGGCCTGGGCGGTTGGAGGTCCTGCGCTGCTCGAGCTAGTTCAACGTTATCCCCCGGTGGCAATGGCTGTTATCCGCCATCTGGGCGAACGGGTGCTGTATTATGTTCAACTGGTGGAAGACCTGGGGTTGCGCAACGTTCAGGCGCGGGTGGCGCATACCTTGCTGGCCCATGCCGAGCGAAAGGATGGCCAATTGATTGTCCCGCGCCAGGCCTGGACCACCCTCGATGAAATGGCTACCCGCCTTGGAACGGTGCGAGACGTGCTCAGTCGCACCATCAGCGCGCTTGAAGCGGATGGTATCCTGCGTATGGAGCGCTCTAAAATTATCATCTTCGATCCACAGAAGTTGCTTGAACGCGGGCGTGTGTAAGACAGTGGGTGTCATGGGGGATAATTCGGGAAGGCTAGCGCATCAAAACACCATCAGCAGCATGGACAGCAGCATGTAAACGGAAGCGTACTTGAACAGGCCAAAGTTCACTTTTTCAGCGGGTTTGAAAATGCTGATGATGGCCAGCACCAGCAGGATCAGTGAAAGGATGGCCAGCCCGCCGAGATGGAAAACGGTCACGCCAATTTTCCAGGCGGCGAGCCCCATCGCCAGCGATGACAATACATTGGAAACGGCAATCGTGATCCGGGTTGGGCCGAATCCGTAGGTGGAGGCAAAGGTGGGGATACCGGCGGCTTTGTAATCATCAAAATATTTCATGCTGTAGGTCAGGATGTGGGTGGGAATCCAGAACAGGATGGCGAGCGAGAGCAGAATCCCGATGCTGTCCACCGCGCCGATGCCGAGCGCGCGCCCGGCCAGGAGCGGCATGCTGCCCGAAATCCCGCCCCACAGGATGCTCCAGCAAGTGCGGCGCTTCAACCAGAGGCTGTAAATCACTACATCGAAGAACAAGCCAGCGAAAACAATCAACCCGTACAGGGCGTCCATGGCCACGGCCAGGCCAACCCCAGCCAGCGAGAGAATCAATCCCAGGCGCAGCGCCTCGGCAGGGGCCACTTCGCCGGTGCACAGCGGGCGCATTTGCGTGCGGCGCATTTTGGCGTCGATGTCGCGGTCCCACCACATATTCAGGATAGTGCTACCGCTGATGGATGCC